>DXAT01000091.1 GCA_019116965.1 Candidatus Coprenecus pullistercoris | reverse complement strand
GTCACGGAGGAGAGGATGCGGCCGCTGATGGCCATGTTGAAGCCGTAGTTCTTCCAGGACTTGCCGTACTCGATGCGGGCCGTGGCCGAATGGGGACGGGTCTGGGAGAGCAGGGGCTCTCCGGCGCGCATGGCCTCGTCGGTAAAGGTATAGGCCAGCCGGACACCGAGACCGAAGGGCAGGCGGGTCGAGACGGATATATCCACTCCGCGTACCTGCAGGGGGCTCATGTTGGTGTACATCATGCCGCCGAGTTCTTCGTTCCAGACGGTGGTGATACGGTTGTCCACGAAGTTGTAGAAGCCGGACACTGACGCGCTCAGATACTTCCAGTTGTACTCGGCCGAGACGGAGAGGTTCTCGCTGGACTCCGGCTCAAGGTCAGGGTTGCCGTAGATCATGAAGATGCTGGCCATGTCGAAGGACATGTACATCTCCTTGAGTGTAGGCGCCCTGAAACCGCCGGAATAAGAGCCTCTGAACGACCAGTTCCTGAGACGGTACATCAGACTCAGCTTGGGGGAGAAATGGCTGAGCCGCTTCTGGGAGAAGAAGTCGTAGCGCAGACCTCCGATAAGGTTCCACCTCTCGCTCAGCTTAGCCTCTATCTGGCCGAAGACATCCGCCGTATGCTGGATATAGTAGCCGTTGCCTTCAAACTGATAGGACATCAGGTAATCGCGCATGTAGTCGCCTCCGAGTATCATGGTATGCTGCCCCTCCTTTCCCAGACTGTAAGTGTATACTCCGCGCACCACATGCTGTACGTTGCTGTAGTCCCGGACATCGGTTTCATTGAAGAGCAGGTAATCGCTCTTGTCGTACTGGTCGAAGCCGTAGGAGAGTTCCAGACGGTTGCGGTCGTTGATGTCCCACTCTCCTCTCAGACCTCCGCTGAAATCGCGGTAACGGTCCCGGGTATCGCTCTGCAGATCCCTCTCGCGGAAGAAGTAGCCGGCACGGGCTGTGAATTTAAGGCCGTCCAAAGGCTCATACTGCAGGCGTTCCTTGACACTCCAGTTATAGCCGCCGTAGAAAGTGCTGTAGTCGCCCTCCGAGGGCATGGCGTAGGAGTCGATGCTGGTGTACTGGGCATTGGTAAGGCTGTTGAATTTACCGGCTATGAAACCTACCGAACCGCCATACCGCTGCTCGTTGTGGGCTCCGTAGCGGGCATTGAGATTGACCGACCACGGCTTCGTTGCCCCTGCACTGATGAGATTGACCACCCCGCCCACGGCATTGGAACCATACAGGGACGAGGCCGCGCCCTTGACTATCTCGACCCTCTGGACATTGTCTAAATTCAAACGGTTGTAGTCTATGTTGTCCAAGGTCTCGCCGGCTATGCGCTCCCCGTCCACGAGAAAAAGGACCGAGTTGCCGCCAAAGCCCTGCATGTTCAGGGTCACCTGTTGGTCCATGGCATACGAGAATTCTATGCCTGGCAGTTCCGACTCCAGCAAGTCGCCGATATTGAGGGCATCCACCCTCTGAATATCCTGCTGAGTAATCACCCTCGTAAGTATAGGACTTTCTTTCAACAGTCTCGGAGTCCGCGTACCGGTCACCACCACGGCGTCAAGATTCATATAATCCTCCTCCAGTACTACATTGACTGTATCACCCTCCACTTTCGAGACATCCACTTCCGCAGACATGTATCCCAAAAGATGGAAACGGAGGACCGCATTGCCGGCATCTGGAAGCGTTATTCTATAACATCCTCTGTCATCGGCGATGGAATACAGCGTACTGCTGCCGTTGACAGTCACTGCCGTTCCCGGCAATGGAGCGTCCTTAATATCGACAATTCTCCCTGAGACTGTTCTTGAAGAAGCATAAAGGGATGTGCCCGCCATAAAGAGCACGGACAGCAATATTATCACAAGTCGCTTCATACTCAAAACTCTACCGGATAGACATACTCTATGGTCATAAACCCTTTGACCTTACTGTCATTCATATAATTGGTCAGCTGCAGGGCCGCCGCCTTGCCGTCCTTCGTCATCAGGACATACACCTTTCCGGACATCGTATATACCGGAGGCATGGTGGAGGTATCCACATTGAGCCATTTGGACAGTTCCGCATTGTACCAGGACGGGGCATAGAGGATAATTCCGTCCATCATCTGCGACATGTCGACCGTTATCCTGTCCTCAGTCCAGATATCCTCTACATACTCTCCGTCCGGAAGCCTGCCGGACATGAGAAGCTCATCCAGCGAAGAGAACTCCGTCCCGATGACCGCGCCTCCGTTGGTCTTGGTGTCGTAACGGTGTACGGCCAGATCCCAGCCCTCCATCACTTCTCCGGTCTCCGAGCCGTCTTCAGCGATCACCGTAGTGTCAATGGAGAATGTCTCGAAGTCGATATAGGTCCACTTGGTGTACGAGGTGGCGTCGATATATATCGTACCGGATGATGTAGCCTGCTCCACCTTAGTGAATCCGAACTCGGCATCAGCCACCGGCTCGTCATATATGCCCTCGAAAAGACCGTTGCACGAAGGGAGCGACAGAAGGGCCGCTCCCACCGGCAACATTATCAATAATGGCTTGGGGATTCTATTCATTTATTTCGTTCCTTCGAAATCCACATTGATGGCCATAGGCATGGCGCCCGGAGTGATCTCGGCGCTTAGAGTCATAGTGCTGCCGTCCGCGCTGACTGTTCCGGTCAGAGAACCGGTTATACTGGTCTCTCCGGACACAGCCTCTATGCTCTCCGCACTCAGAGTGTAACCGTCAGCGGATTCGGCCAGTTCCACCTCCACGGATATTGACTCCATGGACATTGTACCCATACCCATCTCCGGAAGTGTCAGCGTCCAGACATCTCCTTCAGCGGCAAGGGATACCTGGGCCTCCTCCATCGGGTCCATGGCCGTTCCCATGACCGACATTGTCAAGGTGCCGGTGTAAGAACCGCTGATCAGCAGCTCGGCAGGGGGATTGCCGGGAAGAAGCGTAATCTTCAGACCGCCCATCACTGCCGGGACATCAAACACGAAGGAGAAATCATCCGTACCCGATATCTCCGCAGTCAGCGTACAGTCATATTCACTCTGAGAGTCAGCCGACATACCCATGACTGTCTTGCCGCTGCCATTCAGAGCATAAGTTCCGCCGCTTTCCGTAACGGCCGCACCTGCCATTGTGAAGGTGCCCCAAGTATCGGAAGTATAGCTTACGGAGACCGTGCCGCCGTCCTCCGCCGTAACTGTCAGGGTCTGGCTCTGACTGACCATAGGCGTAGAGGAATACTGGAACTCGGCTGTCGAATAACCGGTATAAGTCCCGGCCACCGCTTCGGAAAGATTCACCTCGAGCCCGGGTTCCTGGTTTTGATTCTGGTTCTGATTTTCATTTTTCTCGCAGGATGTTGCGAAGACCGCCACGACGGCCAGTGAGATAATTTCTATCAGCTTCATTGTATCTTGATTTTAATGTTTACAAATGACGCTGCAAAGGTATCCCGACCGTCAATGCCCGGCAATCGTCATTAATGGTGATATTCCCTGCCGCCAATCATCATTTAACATTAAAGAACGCCTGTGATACAGCCGGCATATACATACAAAAAGAGGGCAACCTCAAGCTGAGGATGCCCTCCTGAAATCCACAAGTGCCGGCTGTCTTAATTCCGGGCGATATGCTGCTAAGCAGCAGATCTATCGTGCTTATGCTTGAATATCAGGGCAAACAATATCGCCACTACAAGAGCGTAGACGGCAAATACCCACCAGGCGTTGCTCCATCCGGTCATCACCGCATGCCAGTCGATGGCACCGTCGGCGCCGGGGACCTTATGCGAGTTCACCAGAAAGTTGACCACTTCCTGAGCCCCTATGGTTCCCACAGCGGCTCCTATGCCGTTGGTCATAAGCATGAACAGACCCTGGGCGCTGGAGCGTATGGACTTGTCCGTGGTCTGATTGACAAAGAGCGAGCCCGAGATATTGAAGAAGTCGAAGGCCACTCCGTACACTATCATGGACAGGACTATCAACCATATACCGCTGCCGGGATCACCCAAGGCAAAGAAACCGAAACGCAGTACCCAGGCCAGCATGGCGATGATCATCACATTCTTGATACCATAGCGCTTCAAGAAGAAAGGTATCAGCAGGATGCACAAAGTCTCGGATATCTGCGACAATGATATAAGCATGTTGGAATGCTTGACCCCGAATGCATCCTGATACTCCGGAAGATTACCGAAATCAGCCAGGAACGGATTGGCAAAGCCGTTGGTTATCTGCAAAGCCACACCCAGCAGCAGCGAGAAAATGAAGAACACTGCCATCTTCCTCTGTCTGAAAAGAGTAAACGCTCTCAGGCCCATCGCATCCACCAAAGTTTTCTTCTGAGAAGACCTGTTCACCGGACACTCCGGCAGGGTCACCGTATAAAGCGCCAGCACTATACTGAGCGCTCCGGACACTATATACTGCATGGATGTCTCCTGCATGGCCACTCCGTCCATCTTAACCAAGTCCACGAACCACATGGAGCAGATGAATCCGACTGTTCCCCACACTCTGATAGGCGGGAAATCCTTCACAGGATCCAGGCCCGACTTCTCAAGCACCGTATAGGACACCGAATTGGAAATCGCTATAGTCGGCATGAAGAAAGCGATACTGAGCGTGTAGAGGCCGAAAAGCATTCCGAACTCCACCTCAGTCCCGGCGGCCATCCCGTATACTCCGGCTCCGATCATGGCTGCTCCGGCCAGACCGTGACAGAGACCGAGCAGTCTCTGCGCCGGTATCCACTTGTCGGCGATGATGCCCATTATGGCCGGCATGAAGATGGAGACGATGCCCTGCACCGAATAGAACCAGCCTATACGCCCTCCGAAACCGATATCCCCGAGATAACGGCCCTGGCTCGTCAGATAGGCGCCCCACACTGCAAACTGCAGGAAACTCAGAAGTATGAGTTTTAGTTTCTGACCTTTCATACAATACTATTTTTCAATCATGAGTCCTCTGAATACCGCCGTGTACGCATCGTTGGAATCCGTCATCACCACACGCACCTCCCGCACCGGAGCCTCGGGCCGGAATGTCAGCTCTCCATGATAGAGAACCCCGGCATTGAGCGTTTCTCCGGCGTCAGTCACATACTCGACATAAGCGTCCGTCACATAGAACATACCTGATGACGGAGCTCCCGATGTGAATGTAATCCTGCTGCAATCCACAGGCGAGTCAAATACATATGCCAGTGTATCTCCGGCGCGAAGAGTCCTGTCCGACAGGCCGACACCGTCTCTTGACGCAAGCGACTCCAGATACTTGTCAGACATAGGGAAATTGGCTTTCACGACCGTAGACGGTTCCAGATAATCATAGAGACTGATATTGGATGCTCCTACGGATATGCTGCTGAGCGATTCACCGAAGAAAGCCGCAAACCGGAAATCCTCCGGCCGGTCCGTCACAATCTCCCCGCGGCATACCGGGGACGACGCCACAGGAGCGGTACGGTCCATCGTATAACGGACCACAACTGAAGGATGGGGCACCCTGACATCAAGCACCTGACCGTCAAAAGCCACCTCAGGAGGAGCCACCCTGAATGCTATGCCCATATTGTAAAGGCGGGAGAAATGCTTGTTGTACAGCCTCTGTTCGAAATCCTCGAAATCGCGGTCTGTCTTACTGCTCCATCCCACCTCGGCCAAAGCGCACAGACGGGGAAAATACTGGTACTCCATAAGCCTCGGAGGCCAGGCCATAAGCTCGGCCCACAGACCGGCCTGCACACCGACTATCAGCGCGCTGTCCGCCGGAGAGCCGACAAGAATCTCGTCAGGCTCAAGAGAATAGGTCTTGGACAGCGGCACTATACCGGCCCAGCTGTGACCTCTCTCCGCCGGCGACTGCTTCATGTCCAGATAGCAGTACTCTCCTATCTGCACGACTGTGCTGTATCCTTTTTCCACAGCCGCACGGCCGCTTTCCACACTTCTCCAGGCATATACCCGGGCCGTACTGTCATATCGGGCGTCAGTATTGATTATCTCGTCCCAGCCGGCCATCTTCCTGCCATGACGGTGAAGAATATCCTCCATCCTGTACACAAACAGACTATGCAGATTCTCAGGACCTTCCAGGCCATACTCCTTCATCATGGCCCGGCAGTGAGGACAGTTGTTCCACGAGGTATGGTCCACCTCATCTCCGCCGATATGGATGTACTCCGAAGGGAACAGCACCGCTATCTCCCTGAAGATGTTGTCGAGGATAATATAATTCTCCTTTCTCGCCACACAGAGGACATTATCGGTCTCCCCGTTGGCGGTTATATACGGCACGTCCATGTCGCAGGCCATCTCCGGGAAGACCCCTACCAGCGAGCGGCTGTGCCCGGGCAGGTCAATCTCCGGAATTATCTCGATATGACGCTCTGCCGCATATTTGACCACTCTGCGGATATCCTTCTGGGTATAATATCCGCCGTAACGGCCGTGGCCCTGACCGTAAGCGGCCGGAGAGACCTCGTCGTCTCCCCTCCACGCACCCTTGCGGGTCAGGTCCGGATAGCGCCGGATCTCTATCCTCCATCCGTTGTCATCGGCCAGATGCCAGTGGAAACGGTTGAGCTTGTGATATGCCATCCAGTCTATGAGCCGCAGCACATGCTCCACATCGAAGAATGTCCTGGAGACATCCAGCATCGCTCCTCTGTAACCGTACCTCGGCGCATCATCTACAGTCACGGCGTCAAGGACAAAACGGGTCAGTTCCATGCACCCGTCCCCGTACACCTGCGCAGGCATCATCTGCAGCAGGGTCTGTATACCGTAGAATATTCCGGCGGCATCCGGAGCCAGGATCTGCACTCTGTCTTCTCCTACCTCAAGCCTGTAGGACTCCGGATCCATGCCGTCAATAAGGCGCAGCTCAATGCCATTATAATAAGGGACATCCGCAACTTCTATCTCAAAGGCGAATACACTCTCGAGGCGTTCTCTCAGATATCCGCCCTCGAATTCCAGACCGTCGGGAGCGCATATCGAAAGGCCGTCCTCCATGACGAAGACGCCATGCCCCGGAGCCACGCTCACAGGCTCGGGCAGCAGGTTGCAGTAAGTCTGAGCCGACAGGACGGGAGCCGCCGCAAGCATCAGCAGGGAAAACAGTATTTTTCTCATATAACATGTATTTTCAGGTTTATAATATCTCGAAAATATCGGTGTCTCCTTCTATCTCGACTTTCACCGCATCCGGAGAAAGACGGAGCACATAATACGGTTCCTCTGTCAGGAGCGCGTCCAGCACAGTACCGTCAGCGGCATACTGACGGATGCTCAGTTCCGAACGGGGACGCAGCAACAGCGTAAGGTCCCGGGCCGGTCCTTCCCCTGAGGGAATACCGAAAGACAATACGCCATCGAGCTCATAGCATGTAAATGGATTGTTGTCAAATGCGTACACAGCCTTCTCTCTGTCCGGAGCCTGAAGGGCGAAGCCCAGACTGTCCGCCCTAAGAGGATTGATGCTGAAAGTACGGACTGCGGCCCAGTTGGTCTTCTCTGACTCCAGCTTGCGCAGACGCACATACCGGGCGTCTATCCTACGGCCCTGCCAATGAATGATATACTGCTGCTGCAAAGTATCAGGCATGACAGCGAACCAGTTCTGACCGTCCTTGGAAGCCTCCAGTACTGCTCTGTCGAAATAGTCCACGTCATCCACCGAGTTGCGGCCCTGAAGTATCTCTATCTCCCTGACACCGCGCACAAGACCGAGGTCCACTCCGATCCAGTCTCCGGTCTTCTGGGCATAACCCGAGGTATAGAATGTGGCCGAATCCCCGTCAAACATCAGTTTGCCGAGAACAGTGCCGACATTGGAGAACGAACCCACGGCCGTGTATGAATACGGGCTGCGGCCGGCCACCTCACGGTAGAATCCGTCCGCCATATCGTCCATGGCATTCTGATAGAAAGGCTGTAGCTTCAGCGTACCGGACTTATGGGCCTCATAAGCGTCCTTTTCCTCCTGGCTCATAAGGTTGTCCACATAGCCGGCCCAGAAAGCGGCCCTGTCCCCGCTCTCGTAGATCGTTATCAGGTCCATCGTCCGCAGGCCTCTCTCCCCGAGCTTGCCGAACTCCTCCAGCCACGGCTCCAGTTCGCTCACCAAAGCCGTATCCGCGCATTTGCTACGCAGCTCACCTGGAGCAGACACGATACGCCCGAACTCCGCCACAAGCGCGTCGAACTGCTCCTGCGTGTAGCGGCCTACCCGGAATGTCTCCGTCTCCCAGGACTCGTCCCGACGGTAACCTGTCTCGGTGTCACAGGAATGAATGGCGAATGTACGGTAAGCCTCAGCAGCCTCCTCCCCGGCCACTGCCCTCAGACCCCTCTCCCAGCTCGCCAGAGGATCGTAATCCTGAATATTCCATGTATAGTCAGCGACTCCGTACAGAGCCGCCTTTGAAGCCTCAGCATGTTCCATAGGATTACTTACAAAACCGCACAGGTCCTTATCCGTGAGAGACTTGTCCAGTCCGTAAACAGGGCCTTGCAGGATATAGTTGCGGCAATAGTCATTGACAGGGAAATTCCACCAGAAAAATGCGGGCCTCTTGATTCTCTCACCTATCCACTGAAGGGTCGAGGGAGTAAGGTTGCTGCACACGGCATCACCGGTCCAGAACACCCGCACGGATGGATCAAGCTCCCGGCCATATACCGCCAGACTGCCCCTTTCCGTAGGATTGGCCCACAGACCGCTGTAATCCGTAGGACAGATTATCAGCGGAGCCACATCCTCCCTGACTTTTACGAACTCCTCTGTCAGACGGTTCAACAGCTCCACCTGCTTGTAGGGATTGGTTCCCTCGCCCGAAATATCATCGAAGAATATTGCGAATGCCCTTACGCCCAGATCATACATCATTCCGAACTTGTTGAGCAGATTGGCATAGTCCTCCTCGTTCCACTGAATATCCTTGCCGGGATGTATGGCCCATACGAAATCCACCCTGTTGCTGGCACAGGCCTCCACCAACTCTGATATATGCTCCGCCTCCTCAGCCGGATAAGGCTTCCTCCAGTCGGGAGAGCTGTGATATGGATCGTCCTTGGGACCATATATATAGGTATTCATTTTGTTCCTGCCGCACAGATCTATCATCGACAGTCTGGCCTCATGCGACCACGGAACGCCATAGAAGCCCTCGACAATACCTCTCGAAGGCAGGTCCGGCCAGTCATTGATACTCACACATGGCAGAAGCCCGTCCTCTGCCCGGTCCACTATCTGCCTGAGAGTCTGGAGTCCGTAAAAGGCGCCTCTCTCATCGTATCCGACAATTTCCACGCCTTTTTCCGTAACAGAGAGCAGATACGCCCCTGAGACAGGCCTGACACCGGCCTTCTCCGCTTTCTTAGACCCGAAATCGAGAGTAAGCCTCACCGCTCCGCGCTCTCCCTCAGGCAGGAATTCCACATCGGAGCCGAAAGCCTCATTCCTGTCATGCACCCGTACCCCGGCGGATATGTCGAGACATCCGTCTCCCATCTCCACTATGTGAGGCTGAGGACTGACCACAGACACCGTTCCGGCCCATGCGCACACACCTGCAAGCAGACCGGCTGCCGCAAGGAATACTTTCTTAAAACAATTCATAGAATATTCTCATTTATCAATTTATCTGCAAATATAACATTTTTGGATTAGGGAAATATTGATTAGTTTTGCAGAATGGACTGGTTCAAGCTGAATTTACCGATTACAGACCCGACATGGATATTCCTGATCGTCCTGATGATTATCCTGTTCGCCCCACTGCTGTTCAACAGGCTGCGGATTCCCAACATCATCGGCATGATTCTGGCGGGTGTGCTCATAGGCGAGCACGGTCTCAACCTCCTCGCCAGAGACAGCAGTTTCGAACTCTTCGGCAATGTGGGGCTATACTACATAATGCTTCTCGCCGGCCTCAACATCAACATGGGCGACTTCAAGCGCAACCGCAAAAAAGCGGCCGTACTCGGTCTGCTGACATTCCTTGTCCCCATAACTCTCGGATTCGTCATCAACCTGTCATTTCTCCGATACGGTGTCGCGACATCCATCCTCCTGGCCAGCATGTATGCCTCCTACACCCTGATATCATACCCCATAGTGCTCCGCCTCGGAGTATCGAGACAGCGGAGCGTGAGCATAGCCGTAGGAGCCACAGCCGTAACGGATACCCTCACACTGCTCGTACTGGCCGTCATAAGCGGCATATTCCACGGAGGTAGCGGAGAGATGTTCTGGATAACCATGGCAGTCAAGGTCGTAGCGACAGGCGCGGTCATCCTCTATACATTTCCCCGTATCGCGCGATGGTTCTTCCGCAAATACGATGACACCGTCATGCAGTTCATCTTCGTCCTCGTGATGCTGTTCCTTGCCGCCGGCCTGATGGAGATAGCCGGTCTTGAGGGCATCCTCGGAGCATTCATCACCGGCCTGCTGCTCAACCGCCTTATTCCCAACATATCACCGCTCAAGAGCCATATTGAGTTCGTGGGCAACGCCCTCTTCATCCCGTTTTTTCTGATAGGCGTGGGCATGCTCATCAACCTCAATGTCATATTCGGAGACGGCGATGCCCTGAAAGTTGCCGCTGTCATGACAGCCACGGCCCTGTGCGGCAAATGGATAGCCTGCTTAATTACCCAGAAGACCTTCCGCATGTCCGGCAACGAGCGCAGACTGATGTTCGGTCTCAGCACATCTCAGGCGGCTGCCACCTTGGCGGCTGCCCTCATCGGCCACGAGATAGTCCTCCCGGACGGCTCTCCCCTGCTCGACGAGGATGTACTGAACGGGACTATCCTGCTCATCCTCGTGACATGCATCGTCAGCTCGCTCGTCACCGAGAACGCATCCAAGAAGGCGGCACTCGAAGAGCCCCTGTCAAGTCCCGGCCCCGACGAACGCGCCGAGAAGATACTCATACCCCTGGCCAACCCGGACACTGTCAATGACCTGGTCTGCATGTCCATGGCCATAAGGGACCAGCGGCTGAGCGACAACCTGTACGCCCTGAGCATCATCTACGACAATGACAACGCCAATGCCATAAGCACTTCACAGCGCAACCTTGAAAACGCAGCCAGAACCGCCGCTTCCGCCCATGTGGAGCTGAAGAAACTGAGCCGGTACGACATCAACATAGCCTCGGGCATCATCCATACAGTCAAGGAACAGGATATCTCGAGCGTAATCATAGGTCTCCGGCGCGACGGTGACATAAAGAGTCCTATTCTCGGCAATCTTGCCGTCAACCTGCTGCGCGGACTGCACTGCGAGATTATGGTCATGCGTCTCATGGTTCCGATCAACACTCTCAGGAAAATCCTTATCGCCGTTCCGCCGAAAGCCGAGTACGAAGCCGGATTCCGCATCTGGGTGGAACAGGTCTGCCGCATGGGAATGTCGCTGGGACGCAGTCTGGACTTCCATGCGTCACAGGAGACCGTCTCCGTCCTCAAGCCGATGATATCAGAGACATTCAAGAGCATCGAGACATCATATACCGTCATGCCGGACCTCTCGTCCCTGCCGTCATTGGCTCCCGAACTGAGCATGGACACACTTCTCATCGTGGTAAGTTCCCGGCACGGTTCCATCTCGCACGACAATACCCTCGACAAACTGCCCAAACTTCTTGCCCGGGATTTCCCGCACACCAGCCTCATCCTTCTCTATCCCGAGAAGTTCGATGACTCCGGACACAGCATGAACATCAATTAAAAAACATACATCATGAGGCATACATTTTTATCCATACTGATTCTCTGCATCACGCCATGTCTTGCTCACGGGCAGGTCCGCACGGGCATCGATGTTCTTGAGGACAACGGATTCGAGCAGGTCAGGGGCAAGCGCATAGGTCTTGTCACCAACCCCACCGGTGTGGACCGCTACCTCAACTCCACCATCGATGTGCTTTTCAATGCCCCGGAGGTGGAGCTCATTGCTCTCTTCGGGCCTGAGCACGGAGTAAGGGGCAATGCCCACGCCGGCGAGCATGTGGAGGGAACGGCAAGGGATGCAAGGACCGGAGTCCCCATATTCTCCCTGTACGGCAGGACCCGCCTGCCGTCATCGGAGCAGTTCGAGGGACTGGACGCCATCGTGTACGATATCCAGGACATCGGCTGCCGCTCATACACATACATCAGTACCATGGGCAATGTCATGAAAGTGGCCGCCATGGAAGATGTGGAGATGATCATCCTCGACCGGCCCAATCCGCTCGGCGGTCTAAGAGTCGAGGGACCGGGAGTGGACGAAAGCCTCATATCCTTTGTCGGACAGTACGACATCCCGTATGTCTACGGGCTGACCTGCGGAGAGCTTGCGACACTGCTCAACGAGGAGGGAATGCTGAAGGTAAAAGGCAGAAACGGACAGGACAGTACGGTAAGATGCCGTCTCACCGTAGTGAGGATGGAAGGATGGACAAGAGACATGACATTCGACCGTACCGGCCTGCTGTGGGTTCCCTCATCTCCGCACATCCCGACAACTGAGGCAGCATACCTGTACCCGGCGACAGGTATACTCGGAGAACTTGGCGTCGCGTCCACAGGCATCGGATACACCCTTCCTTTCGGCATGATTGCCAGAGAAGGCCTCGATGCAGAGCTATTTGCCGAGAAGATGAACGCGCTGCACCTGCCCGGACTCATCTTCCGTCCGATCTACGCCACCCCGTTCTACGGTTCACTCAAGGGACGCGAGACAGGAGGTGTCCAGATTCACATATCCGATTTCAGCTCGGCAAGACTTTCCGAGATCCAGTTCTACGCCATGGAAGTGCTCGCATCGATGGATCCGGATTTCGACCCGCTGCACCAGGCACTTCCCTCCAGACTGGAAATGTTTGACAAAGTCACAGGCTCAAAACAGATACGGGAGAAATTCGCTGTCCGATACCGCTTCGAGGACATCTACGGCTTATGGTATGATTTTGCGGAAAATTTCAGGACTCTGTCGAAAAAATACTATCTTTATCCTTCAAACGACTAATCTATGAAACATATCCAGAACTTAATCCGGCCATGTGCGGCTCTCATGCTGCTGCTTGCCGTTTTCTCATGCAGACCGGACAAGGAGGCCGACTTCAATTTAGCGGCTGCGCATCTTGACGGTGAATACAACGGCCCCATCGGCAACGACGGTGAATGCAACTACTACATCCACCTGTCGGACAAAGGCTTCGACGCCGAAGGCAACTCATGCCCAGGCGGCACTTACTATCGGTTCGACATATTCTCCCATGAACCTGCCGACACATCCGACATCACCGTCCCTACAGGACGGTACACTCTCGGCACCAGGGGTTCCACTGCCAGCGGGACATTTACCCAGGACCGATCCATGTACTTCGTAAACGGCACCTCCGGTTCTTCCGGCATACAGTTGATTTTCAGCCAGGGAGTCCTGGACATCAGCTGCAACGACGGCACATACACTCTTGAGGCAGAGCTCACAGATGTTGCCGGCATGACCCACCGCGTAAGATATACCGGCGACATGAAGATCCTTGACCACTCGTCCGGCACAGGCACGAACTTCCTGCCGCTTGACCGCGACCTCTACATATACAGCGATCACATGGCGGCGACGGACTACGGCCAGGTCGAAGGACGCGACATCCACAACATAGTCCTGTCCATGACGGACATGCCATCCGACAAGGACGGCAATATCGTGACGCCAGGACATATCATCAGCATGGACTGCTATGTGACATTCACCGAGGACGGCCTCATCAAGGCCGGCAACTACGAGATCTCCCAGTACTGGGGTACTCAGGATTTCACGCTCAGCCCAGGCGAGATAGTCAACGACCAGTTCGTCGGCACCATTGCCGCATTCTATGACAACGGATACAAGGCCTACCTCGGGCTGCTTTCCTCCGGTACGCTCTCAATATCGCACGACAACTCCGCAGACACAGTCGCCTATGACTTGGAATTCGAATTCAGGACTCAGGACGGATACATGGTCACAGGCTCGTACAGCGGTGCAATCGACATCGTCAATGCCGGCACGGTTCCGGAAGCTGAGTTGTACAGCAGAGCCTCACTGTCCCGTCCCGTATCAAACCCCATGGCCCGTACTCATTTCACCCTCAGCCATTAAATAAAAGTCAGAACTGGAGGACGAGAGAGGTCATGCCGGGAACGGTAAGCGGTTCCGTACTGCGGCTGACTGTCGCTCCGGTGAGGATGTCGCAGCCGGTGAATCTGTCTTTTCCGAGCGCAGCGGAAGCCGCATCGAAGATCTCGGCGTAGTGGGCCCAGTCGAGAGAAACGGACTCGGTGCCGTTGTTGATTACGACCATCACGAAGTCCTTGAAGTCAGGGGTGTAGCGAAAGTACACATAGGTATTGACCAGGTCACCGAAAGGCATGAAATGCATCAGCCCGCCCTTGGTCACGGCCTCGGAGGTCTTCCTCCACTGCATCAGTGTGCGGGTGTGGTCGAACATCTCGTTCTGCAGGGCTGTCCTGCCGACAGAAGTGAAGGCATTGACCTTGTCGCCTTTCCAGCCGCCGGGGAAGTCGGTCCTCCACCAGGCGTCGCCCTTGCCTATCATCTCCTCAGGTCCGTGCAGGAGGATCTCGTCACCGTAGTACCACTGGGGCACACCGCGCATGGTCAGCAGCAGTGTGGTCGCATTCTTCATACGCGCCAGCACGGTCTCGTCGGAATCCTTGTAGGTGCCGAAGCGAATGGCCGGGCGCTCCATGTCGTGGTTGGTGATGAAGGTCAGCAGGTTGTAGGGATTGTAGTAGGCGAAGTCGAGGGACACGGAGCCGTAGACGCGCTTGATACCGTCGTCGTATCCTAAGTTCTCATTCTGTACAAATGCCTCGGAGATAGCGTCGGTCAGGGCGAAGTCCATCACCATGGGCAGATGCGAGGTATAGCCGTCGGCATTGGTCTTGAAGCCGCCGTCTGCTGTCCTGCAGCCCTCCCAGTAGGCTATCTGCTGGGTGTTGTGGAACCAGCACTCGCCCACGAGGGTGAAGTTGGGGAACTCCTTCAGGATACCGGCAGTCCAGGCCGAGATGTCCTCCTTGCGGGTGTAGGGATAGGTGTCCACGCGGATACCGTCTAAGTCGGCGTACTCTATCCACCACACTGCCAGCTGGATGTAGTACTGGAGGCAATAGGGATTGCTCAGGTTCATGTCGGGCATCGAGGTGTCGAACCAGCCGGTCACGCAGGCGTCGATGTCGGTCTGGGCGGCGTGGGGATCGGAGTGCCCGGACATGGCGTAGTTGGAGCGGGTAAATGTCGGATGCTGGTGGATCCAGTCGGAGAAAGGCAGGTCGTTGAACCACCAGTGAGCGGTACCGCTGTGGTTGGGCACGATGTCCTGGATGAACTTGATACCCTTCTCATGAGCGGCGGCCACCAGCGAGCGGTACAGTTCGTTGGAGCCGTAGCGGGGGTCGATCTGATAGTAGTCCGCGCAGGCATAGCCATGGTAGGAATAGGTCGGCTCGTTGTCGAGGGTGATGGGCGTAGGCCAGATGGCGGTGATGCCGAGGTCGGCCAGATAGTCCAGATGGTCCATGATACCCTGGAGGTCCCCGCCGTGACGTCCGCCTGGGAGCTTGCGGTTGCCCTTCTCGGCGGTCAGGGGCGAGGAGTCGTTCTTCCTATCCCCGTTGGCGAAACGGTCGGGCATCAGCAGGTACACCACGTCGGAGGAACCGAAGCCCACCCTATCCCGTGACCCCTCGCGACGCTC
>DXAT01000090.1 GCA_019116965.1 Candidatus Coprenecus pullistercoris | reverse complement strand
CGTCTTGCCGACACCCGGCTCTCCGACCAGAATAGGGTTGTTCTTCGTCCTACGGCTCAGAATCTGGAGCACCCTCCGGATCTCCTCATCCCTGCCGATGACGGGGTCAAGCTTCCCCTCGCGGGCCCGCTGGTTCAGATTGACCGCGTACCGCTCAAGAAACTCCTTGTTGTTATTGTTCTCTTTGTAATTCATGTTATTCATAACTTTTCTCCTTTTGACTACTTATTACTCAAAAAGCCTGCCGTCAAGATTTTATGCCATTGTGACAGATTTTTATTACATTTGTCTGCTTAAAACCTTTCTAAAATACACGGAAATGAACGGAGCATACAGCACACCCGCCTCTGAGGACGGTCTGTCACTTCCTGTGGCAGAGATGTTCTACTCCATCCAGGGAGAAGGCTACAATACCGGAAAACCGGCCTACTTTGTCCGCCTCGGGGGCTGCGACGTACACTGTCCGTGGTGCGACTCCAAAAGCACATGGAATCCCAGACTTTATCCGCTCGTCGCCATCGAAGACATTCTGAGGGAGATATCGCTCACTCCTGCCGTCAATGTAGTGGTGACCGGAGGGGAGCCGCTGATGCACCCTCTCGGGCATCTGTGCGACGCCCTTAAAGCCAAGGGACTCAATATATTTCTTGAGACATCCGGCACTCATCCGCTCAGCGGACAGTTCGACTGGATATGCGTTTCTCCGAAAAAGCATCGTCCTCCGCTCGTACAGGTGCTGTCAGCCGCTGACGAGATCAAGGTCGTCATAGGCAGCGAGGCCGATCTGCTGTGGGCCGAGAAAAACCGGAAGGGCGTCAACGAGCGGTGCCGTCTTTTCCTGCAGCCGGAATGGGACAGAAGAGACCTTGCTCTGCCCCTTATAGCCGAATATGCGAAGAAGCATCCCCGCTGGAGAATCTCGCTCCAGACCCACAAATACATGAATATACCATAAACTATTATAAAACCCAACACAATTATGCTTTTTAAACACATTATCACGACACTGTGCATCGGATGCATGATTACCCCGGCCCTGACTGCCAAAAAAAAGAAAGAGGCTGAACCGGAGGGATACAAATTCACAACCGTCATCGAGAGCCCCATAACCTCGATCAAGAACCAGAGCAGCTCAGGCACCTGCTGGTGCTTCTCCGGCCTGTCATTCTTCGAATCCGAGATTCTGAAAAACGGCTATACCGACTCCCTGGACCTTTCGGAGATGTTCATCGTCCACAACTCATACCAGGAGAAAGCTGAGAAATTCGTAAGGCTGCACGGCGTCCTCAACTTCGGCCAGGGAAGCTCATTCGGCAATGTGCTCTACGGTCTGAAGCACTATGGCATCGTCCCTGAGTGGGAAATGGACGGCCTCAACTACGGCACTGACATTCACCGTCACAGCGAGCTTGACGGAGTGCTCAGGGCATATCTCGACGTAATCGTCAAAAACCCCAACGGGACCCTCTCCACTGCATGGAAGGAAGGCTTCAAAGGTATCCTGGACGCATATCTGGGAGAATGCCCCGAGACTTTTACAGTAAACGGCAAGGAGTACAATCCCCATACCTACATGGAATCTCTCGGTATCAATCTCGACGACTATGTGGACATCACATCATGGACACACAGGCCCTTCTACGAGAAAATGGTTATCGAGGTCCCCGACAACTGGCTATGGGAATCATCCATGAATGTTCCCATCGATGACCTCGTGGCCATCATCGACAACGCTCTCGAGAACGGATATACCGTTGCCTGGGCATCCGATGTCAGTGAGCGCGGCTTCAACCGTGACGGGCTCGGCATCGTTCCCGACTATGACGCACTCGAGATAGAGCTCAAGGAGACCGGTTCCGACCAGGCCCGCTGGATCGGCGCCGCCAAGAACGATCTCTACAAAAAAGCTTTCGAGGCCCCCTGCCCTGAGCTGGAAATCACCCAGGAAATGCGTCAGGAAGGCTACGACAACTATCAGACCACCGATGACCACGGTATGCAGATATTCGGTATCGCACATGACCAGAACGGCAAGAAATACTACATGGTCAAGAACTCTTGGGGTGACGCCGGACAGTACAATGGTATCTGGTATGTATCCGAGGCTTTCGTAAGATACAAGACCATGGATATCTTAGTCAACAAGAATGCGATACCCGCTGACATCAAGGCTAAGATGAACTTCTAACCGTTCCGTCCGATGAGACTAAGCAGATTTATACTGCCCCTTCTTCTGCTTGCACCGGCACTCCCGGTGCAGGCGGACGACGGGCCGTACGATTTTACGATAACGGTCGAGAATCCGACCACCTCTGTAAAAAATCAGTACCGCAGCGGCACATGCTGGTGCTTCGCCACCACTTCTTTCATCGAATCGGAGTTGCTCCGCATGGGCAAGGGCGAATACGATTTCTCGGAGATGTACACTGTCCGCTGGAACTACTACGAGCGCCTGCAGGACAATTTCCTGCGCCGCGGAAAAGGGAATATCACGGAAGGCAGCATCGCCCACATGGCCATGAAGATATTCCAGAAATACGGCATGGTACCGGAGGAGGCCTATCCAGGTATCAACTATGACTCACCACTGCATGACCACAGCGAGATGACGGTCTACATCAAGGCCATCGCCGATGCCTCTGTAGAACTGGGATACCGCTCACCTGAGTATTTCGAGCTGCAGGATGCCTTGTTTGACATCTACATGGGCAGAATGCCCTCCACTTTCGAATACGAAGGCAAGGAATATACTCCCGAGACCTTCCGAGACATGCTCGGCATAGACTTCGATGACTATGTGGAGCTGACATCCTTCTCGCATCATCCGTTCTACAGCAAAGTTCCACTTGAGATTCCGGACAACTGGGATCATGAGACCTTATATAATCTGCCTTTGGACGAATTCATGGAAGTCATCGACAACGCCCTCACCAATGGCTATACCGTATGCTGGGACGGAGATGTATCCGAGAACGGTTATGTATATTCCCCGACCGCAGTTGCTATTCTGCCGGCCGACCCCAATGTCAGCTTTGAGGACATCGCCGGCACCGACACTCTCATACAGGAAGTCGAGTTCGTGGACCAGGATGTACGGCAGACATTGTTCGAGACATTCGTCACCACTGACGACCATCTCGAGCACATTACCGGCATGGCCACTGACCATGACGGCAACATCTACTACATGACCAAGAATTCCTGGGCCGACTCCAACAGATACGGGGGGTATCATTTCATGTCCGAGAAATATGTACGGGCTAAAACCGTCAGCATTCTTGTCCATAAAGACGCCATACCCAAGAACATACGCAAAAAACTCGGTTTATAATACACAAGCAGGCCATGAGCGTCGTCAGACACATACCCAACACCATTACATGCCTCAACCTTCTGTCAGGGGGAGTTGCAATCATATATGCATTCCAGGACCGTTTCGACATGGCCCTCGGACTCGTACTCGCTGCGTCTGTGTTTGATTTTTTGGACGGTCTTTCCGCCAGACTGCTCCACGCCTACTCAGATATAGGAAAGGAGCTTGACTCCCTGTCCGATGTTGTCAGTTTCGGAGTGGCTCCTTCCCTTATCCTTTACAATTTTCTCGACGGTTTCACTGTCGGTGTGAATCCGTGGGTTTGTTTCATACCGCTGCTGATTGCCGCTTTCTCCGCAGTCAGACTCGCCAGATTCAATGTGGACACCAGGCAGAGCGAGAATTTCATAGGACTTCCTGTTCCGGCATCTGGTCTGTGCGCAGCTTCGGCAGCCGCCTTCGCAGACCATTATCACACTTTGGCCAACCAACTGGTAGCCAACAACTACACCATATCAACCCTATCCATCATTCTCTCCATCCTCATGGTATGCAGCCTGCCCATGTTCTCCCTTAAGTTCAAGTCATTGAAATGGGCTGCCAATGCGGAGCGCTACCTCTTCCTGTGCACAACAATACCCGTCTCAGTCACGCTCCTGATACTCGGGCTCCACTGGACGGGCATCGTATTCTTTATCTTTGCGTTCTACATCATTTGGAACGCTGCGGCGGCATTATTCAGAAAACTGTCTGACAAGTAGCTCCACAGTCCTGTCCGCATTGTCCCCCTTCGCTCCGAAATAGAACTTTATCTTCGGCTCGGTACCTGACGGACGAATTGTAACCACAGAGCCGTCCTCAGAGAAGAACCGAAGCACATTGGACTTAGGAAGACCCGTCTTCTCAGGCTCAAGGTAGTCTATCACCCTGACTACCGGCGACTCTCCGAGATTAGCCGGAGGATTTTCACGATAGCGCTTCATCATGGCGGCTATCTGCTGAGTGCCGTCTATGCCTTTCTTCGTCAGTGATACCAGTTTCTCGCGATATGTTCCGAACTCGGCATATATCTTCTGCAGCAGACCATAAAGAGTGAGTCCCTGATCAGCGGCCCATGCAGCACACTCTGCCACGAAAGAGCATGTAATCACGGCGTCCTTGTCGCGGACAAACTCGCCGACATTGAATCCATAGCTTTCCTCGCCTCCGCAGATAAAGGTCCTGCGGCCTTCGTTCTCGCGGACTATCTGGGCGATATATTTGAAACCGGTGAGCACATCGTACATCTGCACTCCGAAGCGGTCGGCTATGGCCTTAAGCAGTTCCGTGGTCACGATGGTCTTGACACAATAAGTATCCTTGCTCAGCTTTCCGAGCTCATGCCTGCGGGTCAGGATATAATAGGTAAGCAGAGAAGCCGTCTGATTACCGGTAAGAAGCACCATCTCTCCTTTGTCGTCCCTTACGGCCACTCCCACACGGTCCGCATCAGGATCGGTGGCCAGCACAATATCGGCACCTTTTGCATCGGCAAGATCCACAGCCATCCTCAAGGCCGAGGGTTCCTCCGGATTGGGCGACACTACCGTAGGGAAATCTCCGTCACTTATCATCTGCTCCGGCACCGGATATATCTCGGTAAAACCGACTTGCCTCAAAGCCATAGGTACAAGGCGTACTCCTGTGCCGTGCAAGGGTGTATAGACTATCCTTATATCCCTGTGACGGGCTATCGACTCCGGAGAGAGCATCAGCGACAGCACCGAATCCAGATACACCTTGTCCGTCTCCTCTCCCACCATCTTTATTCTGTTCACATTATCATCGCCGAACTTGACCATCGAAGGGTCCTCGATCCTATTGACCTCAGCTATGACGGCTGTGTCATGAGGAGCGGTAAGCTGCGCACCGTCCTGCCAGTAAGCCTTGTAGCCGTTATACTCCTTGGGATTGTGGGAAGCTGTAACCATCACGCCGGCATGGCAATGATAGTGTCGGATGGTGAAACTCAGTTCCGGAGTAGGCCGGATATTGTCGAACAGATAGACCTGAAAACCATTGTTGGCGAAAACTTCTGCAGTAATCTTGGCAAACTCACGGCTGTTGTTCCTCGAATCATACGACACGGCCACCCGTATATTCTCCCCAGGAAACACTTTCGCTATATAATTGGCAAATCCCTGAGTTGCCATCCCAACGGTGTACTTGTTCATACGGTTTGTACCCACTCCCATGATACCGCGGAGTCCGCCTGTACCGAATTCCAGATTACGGTAAAACGCATCTTCAAGTTCCTTTTCGTCTCCGTTAAGAAGAGCTTTGACTTTTTCTCTGGTCTCAGCATCGTATGCCGGTCCGGTCCAGAGCATTGCAGTTTCTCTGTAATTCATCGTCATCGATATTTGATTATCGATGCAATTTACAAAATTCCGGGCATATTTCCATAAATAATTCCATTCTTAGGATTAATTTTGCAGCATGACAGACCTGAATCTGAGAAAATTCATCATAGAGCACGGGACTGACAGCACGGAAGAGCTGATGCTGCACAGAGACCGCTGGCCGGACATTGATATGGCCGTAGCTGTCAGATGCATCCGGGGCAGACAGACTGCAAGGCACAAACTGCCGATATGGTATGACGAACCCGGACTGCTCTACCCGCAGTCCCTGTCCTTAGAGCAATGCAGCTCGCAGGCCACTGCCCTCTACAAGCAGAGGTTTGTCCGTCCCGGAGACAAGGTCGCCGACCTGACAGGAGGCCTCGGCGTAGATTCCTGGAGTCTCTCACAGACAGCCGCATCAGTGGACTACTTCGAGCGTTCGGAAGAACTCTGCGACTGTGCCCGGCACAACTTCTCCGTTCTCGGCAGGGACAATATCACGGTCTACCAGGCAGAGACGACCCCGGAAATGCTCAGCGGCATCCCGTCCGACTCATACAGCCTCATCTATATCGACCCGGCCCGAAGGGGCAAGGACGGCGGCAGGGTATATTCCCTCAGGGACTGCGAGCCGGACATCACCGCCCTCCGCCACGAGCTGCTGCGAATTGCCCCTCGTATCCTGCTGAAAGCCTCCCCCATGGCGGACATCCGCATCCTGCTGTCGGAGCTGTCCGAAACCGCAGAAGTGCGCATTGTCTCCCATAACAATGAATGCAAGGAAGTTCTTGTCCTGATGCAACGGTATCATAGCGCCTCTCCTGAAGAAATTCCTATTGCCGCAGTGGAAATCCTGGATGACAATGCCCTGCTGACGGCTGAATTCCATTTCACCACCCATGAGGAAAGAGAGGCCGCAGCTGAAACAGCTCTTCCCCAGGAAATAAAAGGATACCTTTACGAGCCGTCCCCCGCCCTGCTCAAAAGCGGAGCATTCAAACTCCCTGCCGTCCGGTACGGTCTGCGGAAAATCTCCGCCTCCACCCACTTCTATGTCGGAAACTCAGTCATCGAAGGCTTTCCCGGGAAAATCCGCCGCATCGTAGATGTACTTCCGTTCAACAAGGCTACCATCAAAGACTTCAAGAGCAAATATCCCTCATGCTCCGTCACGGCCAGGAACTTTCCCATGACCTCCGAAGCCCTGCGCAAACGCCTCGGCGCTACCGAGAGCGACAGTCTGCGTGTCCTGGCCACCACCGCCTCCGACGGTTCCAGGCTTCTCATCGTCTCCCAACACATCCAACAGTCATAGAGCCGCATACATGCTCTGAAAAGTACGTGCCTACGGCACTATCCCTCCCACCGCTGCGCGGCGGTCCCCTCCCGTTCACGAAATCACGGGCGATTACGCTTTTCAGAGCATGTATGCGGCTCTATTCTAGAAATTTAGAAGAATTTCGGATTGAAGTTGACCAGATATAGCTTTTCGGTAGCCCTGGTAATGGCGGTATAGAGCCACTTGAGGTCTTCCGGGGACAGCTCGTCCTGCCAGAAGGCATTGTCCACGAAGACGCACTTCCACTGTCCGCCCTGAGACTTGTGGCAGGTGATGGCAGTGGAGTACTTAATCTGCAGGGCATTGTAGTACGGATCCTCGCGGACAGCATTATTGCGTTTGCGCTTGATGGAGATATTGTCATAATCCGCATATACCCCTTCGTACAGAACTCTCTGCTGCTCTGATGACAAGGAGGCACTCTCGGAAGTCAGAGTATCGAGAACCACCTTAGCTGTTATCTCCACATCCCCGTAATCCGGGAACGCCAGTACCGCCTCTGCGAAATGAAGTCCATAGCGTTCCTCATAATGCGATATCCTGACCAGTTCAGCGATATCCCCGTTGGCTATAAAATCCAGTTCCTCTATCTTGTCCAGAAACTGATAGCAGTTCTTGACTACCATAAGACGGTCTCCGCGTGACAGAGTCTCCTCCCTGGAGAGCACGGCACCGCGGATTCCCTGATTGTAACGGTTGGCACGCCTGTTTGAACGGCACAGCACCACGGTCTCGTCTATGCCGTAACGGCTTATGGCATCATCCAGGGCCTCTATAAGGTCTCCTCCGCCGATGCGCACCACATCAGGGAACCCACGCGTCTCAAGCTCAGGATACCGGGCATATTCACCTGTCACGATGGCGTGGCGCACCACTGTCGCATTGAACAGGATGCCGGATGTATCCGCCTGCCGCACGACTTGATCGAGAAGCACATAGTCAACCTGACCGTACATACCCACATACGAAGGGTCAAGAGCAGGACTCCTGTCCAGACCGATAGGCGGCAACTGTGCATTGTCCCCTATCAGGACAAGCCTGTTACCCTCTCCCTGACAGACATAAGTCATCAGATCCTCTAAAAGATTGCCGCTGCCGAAAAGAGAGCCAGCCGAATCTATGGTTATCAGCGACGCCTCATCCACTATGTAACAGGTCCTGCGGTCTGTATTCAGGTCCAGGACAAACTTGCCGCCACCGGCATCCATCGACTTCTGACGGTATATCTGCTTGTGTATGGTCGTGGATTTCTCGCCGGTATAGCCCGCAAGCACCTTGGCCGCCCTGCCTGTCGGCGCCATGAGACGGTAACGCATACCGCAGGCCTTCATAGCCCTGACAGCAGCGCCTATCGCCTCGGTCTTTCCCGTTCCGGCATAGCCGTTGACAATCAGGACCCCACCATCTCCGCACAGAAAAGCGGCAAGAGACTCAAACAGCCGCAACTGACCGTCTGTAGGCTCGAACGGAAAGAGCTCGCGCATTTTCCCTAACAGATACTCAGCGACAGCCATAGGCATCACACCTTCTTGAAGATAAAGAACAGCATCAGAAGAGTATATATCTCAAGACGTCCCAACAGCATCTCTACACTCATTACGAATTTCGCAAATGGCGTGAACTGGGAGAAATTGCCGAGAGAGCCGCATGAGCCGAAACCGGGACCGACATTGCCGAGAGCCGTCATGGATGCCGAAACAGACTCCTCGAATGTGGGGCCGGTAATGCCCACAAGCATCGCACCGACTACAAATATCAGAGTAAAAGCCACGATATACAGTACTGCCGAGCGCGTCACGGACGGATCTATAGACACATCCCCTACTTTCACTGGAATCACCGCATTGGGATGAAGCTGCTTGAAAATATTGTTCTTGAGAACCTTGTAGAATATCCACATACGGTCTGCCTTTATGCCGCCGCAGGTCGAGCCGCTGCAGCCGCCGTGATACATGGCGAAAAGCAGCAGGAAAATAGATAGAAGCGGCCACACGGAAGTGTCCGCCGTCGCGAAACCCGTCGAGCTGATAATGGAAGAAAACTGAAAAAAGGCCAGGCGCATGGCTTCGGCATAAGTATCAGCCTGCCCGTTCACCTTCAGGTCCAGACCTATCAGTACCGACATGATCAGGCAGAATGCGACAAAATACTTGAACACCGGAGACCTGAGCAGGGCTGTGGAACGCTTCACGAAAAAGGCATACACCATACCGAAATGAAGCGTGGACACATACATGGTCACGATGCATACAATCTCTATGGCCAGCGAATCATAATGCATGATAGAGAGGTTCTTCGTACTGAAACCACCTGTCGAGACTATGCTCATGGCATGGTTGACCGAATCGAAGAGGGACATGCCGGACAAAAAAAGAGCGACAGTAGTTATCACCGTGATACCCACATATGTAATGGCTATTACCCTCACAGTCTCCTTCGAGCGGTACCGGTAATTGTTCTTGGATATCGAGGATATCTCTATCTTGGATATCCTCATGCGGAACATACTCATGGACGGCAACACCAAGAGCATGAATACCATGACTCCCATGCCTCCGATAAAATGCGTGGATGAGCGCCAGAAAAGCAGTCCCTTGGGCAAAGCCTCCACATCATTCAATATGGTCGCGCCTGTCGTGGTATAACCGGAGACTGACTCGAACCAGGCATTGGACAGGGAGAACTCTCCTCCCCAGAGCACATAGGGAAGCATTCCGAACAGACAGCTGAGGATCCACGAGAATATCGTTATGGCAAATCCCTCACGGAGATTGATATCGTCTTTTCCCCTGACAAATATCAAGGGAAAACACCCGACCATGGCCGTAACGAGCGCACTCAGCAACAGCGGCGAGAACGAAGAATCGAAACCGTCGGCCACGGACACCCCTAAAGATATGAACATAAACATGGCATTGAAGAGCAACGCTATGCCTATATACCTGGCTATCAGTTTGATGTTCATACCTGTCTGCTCTTGGTGGATTTATTCTCGTCTATTATCTCCTTTATCTCCTCGTTCATGGCCTGAATCTGGTCCCCTCCGTAATCAAATGTCACATCGTACCTCTTGCCATACTGCCTGTATTCCCTTATGCCTTTGGCCATCCTCACTATAGGGCGGATGACATACAGTATAAGGAAATAATTGAACAGGACTATGAGTACAATACTGGCCGCATTTGCCACGACTCCAGGCATGATAGAACGGTAATAGCTGTCCTGAAGACTGTTGTAGTTGTCCGTCAATATCGTCTGGGAGCTGTCGGAGAGCCTCTGCAGATAACTCCTGAATTTCTCATATACTGCCTGGAGACGGTTGAAGTACCAGTTCATCCTGTCCTCCTGCGGTGCAAGCCACATATACTCCACCTCATTGGACACCTGCATATACGCCGAATAGGCATAACGGACTGAATCCGCCATGGCGCTTTCCTCTTTTGAAGACAGCACGGTGTACAGTTTCGCTATACTCGCCTCGAACTCTTCTGTCGGAATAGTCTCCGGCTGGGCCAGCAGGCCGTCCTCACCTATCTGACGGAACAGTTCCGAATGATATCTGTCGCAGGTATTCAGAAGGTTTCTGCTCAGGTCTACGCTTTGGATACTGTTGGATATCAGGGTTGAGATATACCTGCTCATGCGTCCGAACTCAAAAAAAGCCATTATACCGGAAAGCATAAGCATCATCACGATAACAAATGATGCCGCCAGTATCTTGCTTCTGACGCCCAATTTTATCTTTTTAAATTTCGGCATGACAACAGTCTTGACGGGACAAATATAAATAAAAAATTCCGGTTGACAGGAAGTCAGCCGGAATTATAAGCTGATTTGACGGACAGGCTTACCTGCCAGCGATGTAGCGGGCCATCTCAAGCACCTTGTTGGAGTATCCCCACTCGTTGTCGTACCAAGTAACGACTTTTACAAATGTGGGATCGAGCTGGATACCTGCCTTGGCGTCGAAAATGGAGGTACGGGAATCACCGCGGAAGTCTGTGGAAACCACAGCATCCTCAGTATAGCCGAGAATACCCTTGAGCTCTCCTTCTGATGCAGCCTTCATGGCCTTGCAGATGTCCTCGTATGCCGCGGGCCTCTCCAGCTCCACTGTCAGGTCGACTACAGACACATCGGAGGTGGGAACCCTCATGGACATACCGGTCAGCTTGCCGTTGAGCTCAGGCAACACCTTTCCAACAGCCTTCGCAGCTCCGGTAGATGAGGGGATGATGTTCTCGAGGATACCGCGGCCGCCTCTCCAGTCCTTCTTGGAAGGGCCGTCCACTGTCTTCTGAGTAGCGGTAGCTGCATGGACTGTGGTCATGAGACCTCTCTTGATTCCGAACTTCTCATTGAGAATCTTGGTCACAGGAGCCAGACAGTTGGTGGTGCATGATGCGTTGGAGATGATGTCCTGACCCTTGTATGTCTTCTCATTTACGCCGAATACGAACATCGGGGTGTCGTCCTTCGAGGGAGCCGACATAATCACCTTCTTGGCTCCTGCCTCTATATGCTTGCGGGCCTTGTCATCGGTCAGGAACAGACCGGTGGACTCGACAACGATATCGGCGCCTACCTCGTTCCATTTAAGGTTTGCGGGATCCATCTCGGAAGTAAGACGGATTCTCTGACCGTTAACTATAAGGTATCCGTTCTCCACGGCCACATCATGACCGAAGCGTCCGTGAACGGAGTCATATTTCAACATATATGCGAGATACTCCGGCTCAAGGAGGTCGTTGATGCCAACTACCTGAATGTCATCTGAGAAGTTCTCTACAGCTGCACGGAAGACCATACGTCCGATACGGCCGAATCCGTTGATTCCAATTTTAACTTTTGCCATTGTTTCTATTTTTTAAAGAGTACGCAAATATAAGAATTTTGTTTGAAAGAAATAAATTATATTTGCATACAATTTTAACTTTATGACATCCAAAAGAGAAATCTTTATTACAAACGATGACGGAGTAGAGGCTGAGGGCATCCATGTACTGGCCGGAATCATGGCCAAGTACGGCAATGTCACGGTTGTGGCCCCCCTGCACCCGCAGTCCGGGAAATCCGCCGCCCTGTCCATGGACACTCCTCTGTACCTGAGGCAGACCAAAGAAGAACCGGGACTGAGAGAGTACACTTTCAACGGCACGCCGGTGGATTGCGTCAAGATAGGTATCAACGAGTGCTATCCCAAAGGGAAGCTGCCAGACATTGTAGTGTCAGGCATCAACCACGGAGCCAACTGTTCTGTGGCCTCCCTGTACTCCGGCACACTCGGAGCCTGCATTGAAGGCGCTGTTTACGGGATACCTTCGATAGGATTTTCCTTGTGTACACATAAGCCCCACCCTGATTTCAGTCCGGTAATCAGATACGCCGACACCATCATCGAAAAATTTCTCGCATTTCCTCCGGACAAGGACACCTACCTCAATGTCAACTTCCCGGCCATTCCCGCAGACGAAATTCTCGGCATCCGGATGGCCCGCAGAGGACGGGGGCGCTGGGTCGAGGAGTTCGACACCCATTACGACGAAAACGGAGGCAAGTATTTCATGATGGCCGGGCACTTCGAGAATCACGAGAAGGAAGGCTCAAACGGAGACCACTGGCTGGTATACCATAAATACATAACCGTAGTCCCACACCGCGTGGACACCACTGACTACTCCGAGCTGGAGCGGCTGGGCCGGGCCTGGAATCTTTAAGCCATGAAGTACTACATCATAGCCGGAGAAGCCTCAGGAGACCTGCACGGAGCCAACCTGATGAGAGGACTACTGGAACATGACCCGTCCTGCAATATACGGTTCTGGGGCGGAGAGAAGATGGCCGCTGTCGGAGGCACTCTGGTCAAGGACTACCGGGACAACGCAGTAATGGGGATAGTGGAGGTAATCGGACGCTTAGGCAGCATCCTGCGCAATCTCCGTTTCTGCAAGGAGGATATACTGCAGTACAGTCCGGACGCAGTGATTCTGATCGACTATCCGGGATTCAACCTAAAGATAGCACGCTTCGCCCATGAACACGGCATCAAGGTATTCTACTACATACCGCCCAAGGTATGGGCACGCGGTGAAAGCCGCATCAGGCTGCTGAAAAAATATGTCGACAAGGTGTTCATCATCTTCCCGTTCGAAGTGGAGTATTTCAAGGCAAAAGGCGTGGATGCTGTCTACAACGGCAATCCGCTGGTGGACAATATCGGCAGCACTCCGTCAGTACACATGTCGCGGGAAGACTTCCTCCGCACTCACTCCCTGACGGACGACGGGCGGCCGCTGCTGGCATTTCTGGCCGGCAGCCGCAGGATGGAGGTGGACTACCTGATGCCCAGAATAGTCCGCACTGCCGCCATACTGAAGGAAAGGACGGGCGGCAGATTCCGCTTCCTGCTGGCGGCAGCCCCGTCCATAGACCCGGAATACTACGGCAAGTACATAGGAGACAGCGGTATCGAGATCATACAAAACGACACATACGGGATACTGAGTCACGCAGAGGCCGCTGTCATCTCCTCAGGCACGGCGAGTCTGGAGGCCGCTGTCATCGGCACCCCGCAAGTAGTTTGCTACGGCATGAATCCGCTTACATACACCATAGCCAGGATGGTTGTCAAACTGGACACCATCTCATTAGCCAACATGATTCTCGGCAAGCATATATTCAGGGAGCTGTTGCAGGGCGACTGCACTCCGGAGCACATTGCGGACGAAGTGCTCCGCATGACGGATGACAAGGCATACCGCAGCCGCATGATAAAGGACTACGATGATATGCGGGCCTTGCTCGGGGAAAGAGACTCAGCCCGCAGGACGGCAGCTGACATAGAACGGCTAATCAGACAAAAATAGAAATATGATTTGCTTCAAATACCAGGCAGCCGGCAATGACTTCATACTCGTAACATCTCCTGAAAGCATGGCGGAAATTTCCACAGATGAGGTAATCAGACTGTGCGACAGGCGTTACGGAATCGGAGCCGACGGACTCATCATTCTGGAAAGCAGCAGGGAGCATGACTTTTCCATGCGCTTTTTCAACAACGACGGTTCGGGCGGCATGATGTGCGGCAACGGAGGACGGTGCATAGTGGACTTGGCCAGGCGCTCCGGCATACCAGCCTCAGGGAAAGACGACAGCTGGCTCTTCGAAGCCCCGGACGGCATACACAGCGGCAGGATTGTCGCATCTGAGGGCAATAAGAGCATCGTCTGTCTGAGCATGAACGACATAGCATCCGTCGATACTGTAGAGCTGCCTGAAACGGAAGGCCAGGACAGCAGGGCATGGCGGATGAACACCGGAACTGACCATCTGGTGATCTTCCGGGACGATCTTGACAAGACCGATGTTCTGAATGAAGGACGCAGATGGAGGTATGACAGTCGGTTCGCACCCAAAGGCGTCAATGTCAACTTCGTACAGATATCCGCTCCGGGAAAGCCGCTGAGGGTACGCACCTATGAGAAAGGAGTGGAATACGAGACTCTCTCATGCGGCACCGGCATCATAGCCTCAGCCATCGCGGCATGGATGAAAGGCGATCATCGGGGAAAATACACGCTCCGGTCTACCTCAGACACCTTCTCGGTATCATTCAGCCACCTGAGCGGAATATTCTCAAATGTCGAATTAACCGGTCCTGTCGAACTGGTCTTTCAGGCCATCATTTAGCCGAAGATAACGCAGCAGTTCGCCCGCACCTTAAACCGTCCGTTTATCAGAGTGGGTGAAATGCAAGGCATCGAGGTGAAAGGCGAAGGAGTTTACTCGACGTAAATGACTGAGCCGTGAGCCGAAGATAACACAGCAGTTTGCCCGCTATGATAAACGGACTCCCCTGGGGCCGAATATTTTAGTACCTATACGAACCATATTACTCCCCATCTCCACCGCTATGCGGTAGTCGTGCGTCATCCCGAACGACTTCTGGTCTAACTGCTCAAGAAAAGGATAACCGAGAGCCTTGATACGGTCGAAGACAGCATTGAGATGAGCGAACTCATTACGGATAAGCGACTCGTCCTCAGTAAGCGATGCCATGCCCATGATTCCACGGATACGCACCCGCGAGGGATATGCATCATTGTCCCCGGACTGACGGGCCTTCTCGATCCCTGCGAGGAAGTCCATAACCTCCTCATCGGAGAAACCCTGTTTGCTCTCCTCTGAGGCGATGTGCATTTCAAGCAGAACATCCACGCTATAGCCGTTCTGCCGGCACCAGCGCTCTATCTCGAAGAAGAGTTTTGGGGTATCCACCGAATGGATCAGCTTGACATAGGGCACGGTCATCTTGATCTTGTTGCTCTGCAGATGACCGATGAAATGCCACTCTATGTCCTTGGGCAAGGACAAGGCCTTCTCTTTAAGTTCCTGAGGACGGCTCTCTCCGAAGACTCTCTGACCTGCGTCATATGCCTCCATTATCTCCTCGCCGGACTTGAATTTGGACACTGCCACGAGCTCGACCCCGGAGGGCAGTTCCTGCCGCAGCGACAGGATATTCTCACTTATGTGTCCCATTATATTTCTCCTTATAATATTACCTTCGTCTTTGCTGCTGCCTCTGCTGCTCGCGGATGGCCTCCTGCTGTGCTTTCTGGATAGCCTCAAGACGCTGCTGGAACTTGGACTTGGGCTTGGCGGCACCTTTTACGGATGCTGCACGCACCTTTGCCATGATCTTTTCCTCGTCCACGAAGAAACGGCGGATGATCCAGGTCTGTAGCATCATGATAAGGTTCGAGAGCAGGTAGTAGTATGTAAGACCGCTGGAGAGGTTGTTACAGATGAACAGCATGAATATGGGCATGAAATAGAGTGTCATGTTCCTCATGCTCTTCATCTGCGGATTGTTGTCGGCTGTATTGCCCTGGGTCATCCTGGCCGAGAAGTACATACTCAGGGCACAGAGGATGGCGAAGAGGCTGACATGGTCGCCGTACAGCGGTATATTGAACCCGAAATCGAGTATCGAATCGTATGTACTGAGGTCGTCAGCCCATAGGAAACCTTTCTGTCTCAGCTCGAACGAGGCCGGGAAGAAACGGAACATGGCAAAGAGCACAGGGAACTGGAGCAACATCGGGAGACAGCCTCCGAACATGCTTACTCCCGCCTTACGGTACAGTGCCATAGTCTCCTGCTGCTTCTTCAGAGCATCCTCCTGACGCGGATATTTGGCATTGATCTTGTCTATCTCGGGCCTGAGGACATTCATTTTGGCCGATGACATATACGACTTGAGAGTCAGGGGCGAGATGACTAACTTTATGAGCAGGGTCAGCAGCAGGATGATGATACCGTAGTTGCTGATGAAGCGGCCGAAGAGGTCGAATACGGGGATGATGACACCTCTGTTGATCCATCTTACGAGCCAGCCTCCAAGCGGCACGATTTTCTCAAAACCGTAATCATAGCTCTTAAGCGTTCTGAAATGGTTGGGGCCGTAGTAGAACTGGAACGGCACGGAGACATCGGCTCCGGGATCATACTGTACCATAGCCGAGGCCTCACAATGCATAAGGCGCCTTTCCTTATCCGTCTCGGGATAGAACCTCAAGGCCAGATTACCGGATTCAAAATTGTCCTCAGCTCTCATAATGGCCGAGAAGTACTGCTGCTGGAAGGCCAGCCACTCGATACGGGTGGTCACCTCCTCCTTGCCGTCCCTGTCGCGTTTACCCAAGTTCTCCACACTCTTGACATCTCCCGGATATTTATAATCCACGGTAGAGTACATCTTCTCGTTCTGATATCCTCTTTCCAGACGGGGCACATCCATGTTCCATAACACATCGAACTGGGATGAATTACGCTGGATATGACGGTCCATGTTGACCAGACGGACATCGAAATCCACCATGTAGCTGTCCATAGGAAGGAAATACCTGTGCTCGACATAGGATGTGTCCGAGAAATACAGCCTCATCACAAGCGTGGAATCATTGCTCACAACCTTGTCAAACACGATATCATGGGTATTCACCTGATCCTGTACCGTATAGAGCTGAAGTCCGAAATCACTGTAACCGTCCTTCATCAGATACAGGTCTGTGCTGTCACTGGTGTAGTAATCCTTGATCCACACATTAGAAGCCTGCGCTCCCTTTGTAGAATATCTGATTCTAAGCTTTTCGTTCTCAAGATAATAAAATTCCTCCTGCTTTCCGCTGTACGCCTGTTCAAGCAGAGGATTGGCGTATGTTCCGGCATAACCGGATCCAGCATCACCTGCGGCAGCCGCCACTGTATCCATATCCGCCGCCGCGGCTGCCAACTGCTCTGCCCTCTCCCACGCATTTGCAGCCGCTATCGAATCCTGCACCCTCTTTACCTCAGCCTGCTTCCTCGCCTCTCTCGAATTGAAAACACTGAAGCCTATCAGCAGCAAGCCTATCAGCGTGATGCCTATTACTGTATTTTTATTCATGCCTTATTCCTGGGTATCAAGTTTGTGTATCTTCTCTTCCAACTCGGCGAGCCCCTCCTTCGCCGCATCTATCTTCTTCTAGAACTCCTTAACTATCGAATCGGCCTTCTTGGAGCTGTCGAAGAAACCGATAT
>DXAT01000089.1 GCA_019116965.1 Candidatus Coprenecus pullistercoris | reverse complement strand
TGCGAGATCAACAAGGAGGCCTATCGTCCGGTTCTGAAGTCCAACGGTTTCCTCACCCGCGATGCCCGCGAGGTCGAGAGGAAGAAACCCGGACAGCCCGGTGCACGTAGACGCTTCCAGTTCAGCAAACGTTAGTATTTACGTAGAACATTCAGAATGCACAGTCAGGATTCAAAACGGACAGACCCCTGTAAAGGTTACTGCGCGTTTGTCCTGCTGCGAGAAATTTGGAAGACCGGCAGCATAATGCCGCTACTTCGAGATTAACAAAGAGAACTCTTGTATAACACAGAGACAAAATTTAACAAAACAATGCCCAGAACAAATTTCCAAGATTTACTTGATGCAGGTGTTCACTTCGGTCACCTGAAGAGAAAATGGAATCCCAAGATGGCTCCTTACATCTTTATGGAGAAGAACGGAATCCATATCATAGACCTGCATAAGACTGTTGTCAAGATAGACGAGGCCGCGAATGTGATGAAGCAGCTCGCCCGTGCGGGCCGCCGTATACTTTTCGTGGCTACAAAGAAACAGGCAAAGGACATCGTTGCAGAGTATGCACAGGGTGTCGGTATGCCTTATGTGACAGAAAGATGGCCCGGTGGAATGCTCACCAACTTCCCCACCATCCGTAAAGCTGTCAAGAAGATGCACACCATCGATGAGATGATGACCAACGGTACTTTCGAGACACTTGCAAAGCGCGAGCGTCTCCAGATTACCCGTCAGAGAGCCAAGCTTGAGAAGAACCTCGGTTCCATTGCTGATCTCAACCGTCTTCCCGCAGCCCTTTTCGTAGTGGATGTACAGAAAGAGATGAACGCCGTGAAGGAGGCAAACCGTCTCAATATCCCGGTTATCGCAGTTGTTGATACATGTTGCGATCCCACACCCATTGATTATGTGATTCCCGGTAATGACGATGCCGCCAAGTCTATTTCAGTAATCCTCGATGCTCTTTGCGGAGCTGTAAAGGAGGGTCTGGAAGAGAGGAAGCTCGAAAAGGACAAAGAGGATGAGGCCCGCGAGGCAGAGAATGCCGCTTCCGGCAAGAAGATGCGTCCCCGCAAGGGCAGCGCTCCTAAGGCTGAGACTGCAGCTCCTGCTCCCGCAGCAGAAGAGGCTCCCGCTGCTGAGCCCGCAGAAGTCAAGGAGTAATATTTAAAGCAATAGAAAATGGAAATCAAAGCAATAGATGTTCAGAAGCTCCGTAAGATGACCGGAGCCGGTATGATGGACTGCAAGAAGGCTCTCGTTGAGGCCAACGGTGACTATGAGCGTGCCAAGGAGATTATCCGTGAGAAAGGCAAGCTCGTGGCAGCCAAGAGAGCTGATCGTGAGACTTCCGAAGGTACTGTCGTGGCAAAAGTTGACGGCAGCAAGGGTATTCTTCTCTGCCTCGGTTGCGAGACTGACTTCGTAGCCAAGAATGAGGAGTTCCAGTCTCTCGCCAATGCTATCGCCGATGCCGCTATCAAGGCTCTGCCCGCTGATATGGAAGCCCTGAAGGCCTGCACCATCGCTGACGGCCGTACAGTAGAGGCCGCCATTACCGAGCAGATCGGCAAGACAGGTGAGAAGCATTCTCTCGTAGCATACGAGAAAGTCGAGGCTCCTTACATTATCTCTTACATCCATACCATCAATGGTAAGCTCGGCGCCATCGTAGGCTTCAACAAGGAAGTGCCCGTGGAGCTCGCCAAGGGTGTGGCCATGCAGGTTGCATCCATGAATCCCGTCGCAGTCAACAAGGAGGCCGTGCCTCAGAGTGTTATCGACGAGGAACTCAAGGTGGCCGTGGAGAAGACCAAGGAGGAACTCGTAAAGAAGGCTGTGGACGCCGCTCTCAGCAAGGCCGGTATCAACCCCGCCCATGTTGACAGCGAGGATCACATCCAGTCCAATACCGCCAAAGGTTGGCTCACCCCCGAGCAGGCTGACCAGGCCCGCGAGATTATCAAGACCGTCTCTGCAGAGAAGGCCGCCAATCTCCAGGAAGCCATGGTCAACAACATCGCCAACGGCCGTCTGAACAAGTTCTTCAAGGAGAACACCCTCGAGGAGCAGGAGTACCAGATGGGCGATGGCAAGACCTCTGTCAAGGCAGCTATCGCAGCTGTTGACAAGGAGGCCAGGGTGACCGTCTTCAAGCGCATCTCCCTCGTAGACTAATCCTTCTGAATAAAATTCAAGTTATAGAAAAGGCCGGAAAGGACATATACCTTCTCCGGCCTTTATTTATTGATTTTTAGGGCTTATGCCTTCAGCTTCCTGCGGTGCGTGCGTTTCCACCAGAGCCAGTAACCGCTCAGCGGCAGCAGACCTCCGGCCAGTGCTGCGATGAAGTAGAGAATCTTCGTGATGATGCCTCCCCAGCTCCCGGTATGCAGGGAGTAGAACAGGCGTCTGACGGCCTGCGGCTCCATGTCACCGAACAAGGAATAGGCGGCCTCGCGGTACCACCCGAAGGACCAGGTCAGTCCGGTAAGGGCCATGAGCAGCAGGAGAATGGTACAGTAGAAGCCTATGCTCACATGGCTGTCGTAAAGGAAGCGTTTCCAGCCCTTGGTGACGGATACGGTCAGACGGGCTTTCAGGGCCTTCCGGTTACGGGGTACCCAGATGACCAGTCCGCTGACCAGAACTACAACCATTGCCATGGTGCTTACTCCTACGATGACTTTTCCGACCGATTTCTTGCCTTTTGCCGCCGGCGGATCCAGCAGCCAGCGGTGCACTTTCCTCATGGTCTGGAAAAATGGCAGGGACTTGGGCCGCTGCCGTATCTCTCCGGACTGAGCGTTGACGGTATCGGGCTCCCGCAGCACGGCCCTCGTAATCTCTTTCTCGAATACGAGGGAGGCACCTGACAGGCAGATGACTGAGATGATAAGTCCCAGCGGCAGCGAGAGCCAGAGGTGAATCTTCTTAAACAGTTCTCTCATTATTGTGCCTGGGTAGAGAGTTTGCCGAGTGCCGATACCGAGATGGACTCACTTACTGTCAGGCCTGCTTTCGCCTCTCCGGTGTCGGGATTGATGCAGTAGATGGCGGGAGCGGCTCCGTCGGTGGTAGTAATGGGAATGTAGGCCAGTCCGTTGTCACTGTATGGTGTGCCGATGCTGGACAGCGAGCCCGCATCCGGAAGGCCCGTGACGACGGTCAGAGTGCCCTCCCCGCCCTTGAATACTGCCAGTTCATTGCGGGGTGCGCTGGTTCCGCTCATATTGTCCGCACCTTCGCTGTACATCTGGAGCAGGAAGCGGTCTCCGTCAATGTGCCAGCAGCGGAACATGGGGTTGCGGTTGCCCAGCTCTTCGAGATTGACATAATATGTGGGGTCGAAGTCCGATTCACCGGCTTTTATGCGGACTACACCCGAGGGCAGCTTGCCCTGTACGCGGTCGAACTGACTTCCGTCGTTGTTAGTCACCGGTGTGGTGGTCGTGCGTCCGTAGCCGGGGGAGAATACGTAGAGGTCACCGTTGTCGGCAGCCCAGATGGTCTGGTAGTACTGCGAGCGCATGCGTCCGCTGGCGAAGCCGATTTTCCCTGTGCGGGCGATGGCCGGAGTCTCGTCGAAATTGTCCCCGCTGTATATGGCTACGAAGGCGCTGTCGGGATACTGGGTCGTGGGTATCATGCCGGCGGTGTATGCCCCCGAGCCGCTTCCACCGTCACCGTTGGCCACGTAACCGGGGTCCTGGATGGCCCAGGGGAAGGTGTTGACTCCGTAATGGCTCATGCCCATAGGCACTACGGAAGTGTACAGTCTGCCGTTGGCTTCCACGAAACCGGCGAAGCTGACTCTCTCGCCGTTGCCCAGGAAGTTCTCTGCTATGTGGCTTCCGGTAGTACTGCTGCCGTCTATTACGCTCAGATAGTTGAACTGAAGATAGTAGGCATAGTTGCCCTCGGCATCCTGCTCGTTGCTGCCGGCATTGGTCGAGGCAGTGATGACATTGTCGCCCCAGGTGCCGTAAGTGGTGGTGCGGTTGAAGGTGTACTGGCGGTCCTCGATGACACGGCCGTCGTCTCCGAGCTTGAAGGAGAAGCCGGTGCCCTGGTTGCCGTCATTGTACTGGAAGCCGAAGAGATATTTTTCACCGTAGTATATCCAGTTGGAGGCGGACTGGGTCTCCCAGCCGTTTCCGGTGGGTGTGACGGAGCCTTCATCGAGTGATTCGGCCGAGATAAGGTAAGTGGCCGACTGGTCCTGACTTCCGGCCTGTGCTACTATGACATAGCGGCTTACGGCATCCGTGCCGGTACCGGGATCAGGGGTGGGAGTATTGTTGTCCTCACAGGCTGTCAGGAATATACATCCTGATGACATGGCGGCCATAATGGCCCTTGATAAAAATTTGCTTTTCATATTGTTGTGATTTTCATTGATTATCTGTTTCCGAAATATACGCGCAGCTTGGCGTAGAAGGCCCGGCCGGCTTTCTGAAGGCTGAAGTTGTCGTACAGTTTCTCGTCAGTGAGATTGCGGCACTCCAGCGAGATGTTGTACCGTCCGTTCTGAAGTGAGTAGCTGATGCTCAGGTTGTGGGACAGCTGTTCGGGTACTACGCTCTTGGAGGCCGGATCACCGAATCTCTCCCAGTACAGGGGAAAATCGTGCTGGTAGTAGCCATCGTAGGTGATAGTCAATACATTGCCGTCGGCAAACAGGTCGTGCCATGTGAAGGTGGCGTCGAAGCTGGCGAACATATACGGCAGATTGGGCATACGCTGTCCGTAGGTTGCGCTCTCCTGTTGGGAGTTCCCGGCCACATAACGTTCATTGTCACGGACATTGATATTGTTGAATGTACCCCCGACACTCAACCAGCGGGAGAAACTGTAGCGGGCCGAGATATTGTAGCCCAGTGTCCTTACACGGCCGTGGTTCTCGTAGAATCCGTAACTCATACCGCTGACGGTACTGAGTCCCCTCTGGATATAGTCCTTGGTGTCACGGAAGATAAAAGCTCCTTCCACATAGACGGCGTGTTTGCCGAACGGGCGGTTGAAGATGAGGTTTAAGTTTACATTGTCGCTGTTCTCCGGGCGGAGGTCGGTCTTTCCTGCTTCCAGATCTTCGTCGCCGAACAGTTCGTCAGTGGTAGGAAGGCGGTAGGCTTTCTCGTAGGACAATTTTACTTGAAGCCCCTTGATGATGAAGTAGGTACCTGCCGCTCCGTATCCAAAGGCATTGGTCGTGCGGCTCATCTCCACATAGTTGCCGACTCCGTCGCTGCTCTGGGAGACAGGACCGCGGTTGTACTGGTTGTAGTATTTGCCGAATGCCGTGAGATTCCATTTTTTTGAAGGCATAAGCCGGTACGATAGGCCGGTGATGTTCTTGCGGGTCACCTTCGGGATGCTGAAGTCGGAGAGCTGTGTGCTGCCGTCCACTTTGGACCGGGTAGTGCGCCTGAATGCGCTTGTCACATGGTTCAGCGTGAATGTATGTGCCTTGCCGAGGCGGTAGCTGGCTGTCAGCGTTGCGTTCCAGTTGGTGTTTTTGGATCTGTTGTCCTGATAGGACTGCTCGCCGCGGCTTCCTGTGTACTTGCGCTCTCCCAGCCAGTTGTATTTGTACGATGATGTGTCGATGTTCATCGTGATGTTGTGGTTGTAGTTCGCATTGAGCCTTACATCAAGCCCTTTGGTGAATAGATCCCGCTTGCTGTACTCCAGTGACGGGACAAATGAATGCCCCCTGCGGTGTTTCTCACCGAAGACGATGTACTGGTATACTCCGGTCTGTATCTCCTTGTAGAAGTGCGAGTAGTTCATGCCCACCATCAGGCGGTCGGCCCAGGACTTGCCGGTCACTCCTATTTTCCCGATGACCGCCTCATTGTGGAACCTGTCGTTGAACCGCCTTACATGGTAGATTTTGTTGCGGTCCGTGCTTTCCGATACTCCGTCCTCGCTGAATTCTGTGATGTAATTGTCGATGAAATAGTCATTGTCAGAGTAGTTCTGGAAGGCGTTTACCTCATAGGTGAGTCCGTTGCGGAAAGTCTGGTTGAAATTGACATAGGACTTGTGGGTATTGAACGAGCCGTAGGAGTAGGATGCGTCCAGGTGCCATCCCCTGCGGCGTTTTTTGGTGACGATATTGATTACGCCTCCGAGAGCGTCGCTTCCGAATCCTACCGGTACCACTCCCTTGTACACCTCGATCCGCTCAGCGAAATTCACCGGCAGATTGTTGATGTCCAATGCCGCTCCGGCACCTTCCTGCGGTACTCCGTCTATGAAGATCTTCACATGCTTGCCGGAGAAACCGTCCAGGCTCAGCTGTGCGTCCGAGCCTACGCCGCCCGATTCACGTAGCTTAAGTCCGGGAAGCTGTGAGAGTGTCTCGCCCAGACTCTTGCTGGAGTTGTGCATCTCCTTTACACTGAGGTCAAGGGCATTGAATGCGGAGCGCTGCACATGGCTGGACCTGTTGGACACTACTACCACCTCATCCAACTGATGGTGGTCGGGTTTCATAGCTATGGTTTTTCTGATGCCGTTTCCGCCTGGCAGCGTCACTTCCTCTTTGTAGGGCTTGAATCCTACGGCCGAGACAATCATAATATATGTGCCGGCAGGTGCTTCCAGACGGAATTCTCCGTTCTTGTCTGCGCTGTACCAGTATTCTGTCCCTTTCAGGAAGATGTCAGCGAAATCTATGATGCTGCTGTCTTCTGCCGAGATGATTTTCCCCGACAGGACGGCCTTTTCCTGCGCTGAGGCTGAGATGTGCTGCATGAGTATGCAGATCCCTATGAGAGCGCAGTGTTTTACTGTAAAATAGATGTTTCTCATTGCGCTGCAAAAGTAGGGCAATGCCTTTTGCCGCACAATCGCTAAAAATGGAGATTTTTTCGCCGGAATTTCCGCTGTTTATCCCTATTTATTGGTAAAAAGCGGTGATAAGCAAAAAATATTACATTTGCGCCATGAATACTGTGTGGATAGTAATGCCGATTCTTATCGTGCTGATGTTCCTGCTCGGGACAGACCTGAAAGTCAAGTCGTTCGTGGATGTAGCCCGTAATCCTAAGGCTGTGGTGGCCGGGATGGTCGGGCAGATAATCGTGCTTCCGCTGCTGGCCTTCGGCGTGGGCTGGGCCTTAGGGCTGAGTCCGGTCTATTTCATGGGGCTGGTGCTCATAGCCTGCTGTCCCGGCGGCAGTTCCTCCAATGTGTTCTCCATGCTGGCCAAGGGGGATGTCGCCCTGTCCGTGACGCTGACTGCAATGAGCAGCGTTATAACCCTTTTCACCCTGCCTCTGATAATGGACCTGGCTTCCGTGTTCGTCTCGCAGCAGTCCGGGGTGGAGGTCCATTTGCCCGTGGGCAAGCTGCTGCTGCAGAATCTGGTGCTGCTCTTCGTACCCATACTTGCAGGGGCTGCGTTCCGCCATTTCAGCCCGGTGGCGGCCGAGAAGGTGCATAAGGTGCTGAGCAAGGCGGCGTTTCCGGCCCTGATGTTCCTTGCGCTGGTATTTTTCCTGCAGTATACAAAGGAGATAGTGGACAACTTCACAGTGCTGGGGCTTGCCACAGCGGCCCTGATTCTCCTGGCCATGATGTGCAGCTCGCTTCTATCCCGCCTCTGGAAGTTCACACCCGCCGTCCGCCGCACCATCGTCATAGAGGTCGGGATGCAGAATGCCGCCCAGGCGATAGCCATAGCATTTTCCCCCTTCATCTTCAACAGCGGCGAGATGGCCATACCCGCCATCATCTATGCCCTGCTGATGAATGTAGTGCTGCTGATTTACGTCGCAGTGGTCCGCCGGCGTCAGTATGCCGTTTCTGTAAAATAATTCCCCTGATGTCGGCTTAGTTCCGAATTGTGTGGAAATGATTATTTTTGCAAATGATATCAGAGAATATGACAATAGAAGAGACATTGCGGATTGCGCTTGAGGCGCACGAGGGTCAGAAAGACCTGGACGGGAGGCCGGTAGTCCTGCATCCGATTGCGGTTGGGCTTATGGGCTGTAATGATACTGAGACCAAGACAGGTTTCCTGCATGATGCGGTGGAGGATTCGGATCTGACCTTAGATGAACTGCGCGGCAGAGGGGTTGATGAGGATGTGCTGGCCGCACTGCAGCTGCTTACGCACGCTAAGACTGAGGATTACTTCGATTATGTGCGGCGAATCGCTGCGTCAGGCAACACCACGGCCATTCATGTTAAGATAAACGACCTTAGGCACAATCTTGAAAGAGGTCTGCGGACTTATGCGCAGGCTGTGGAGGACGGCGACACGGAAAAGGCGGAGCGTCTGGCCCGCATCAACGACAAGCACCGCAAGGCCCTGCATCTGTTTGAGATGCGGACTTGACAATGCTTTCCGAAATTCGATGATATTTTGCTGAAAAGTACTCCTTTAGTACACCTTGATAAAATAGAAAGACCACTTAATCAAGCGATTAGGTGGCCTTTATAGTACCCGGAGCCGGGGTCGAACCGGCACATCCTTTCGGACATTGGTGTTTGAGACCAACGCGTCTACCGATTCCGCCATCCGGGCTGATGCGTGCTGGTAAGCATTGGAGTGCAAAGATAAGAAAGATTCTTTATATGCCAAGAGGGCCGGCCGTGTTTTGTGCTATCTTTGCAGTCAATGGAGAAAATAATTCATATCGGGGACATTGGGTGGGAATTGCCGGGGATTCTGCAGTGGCTGTGGACTGGAGCTGCCGGAGAAGAGGGAGCTTCCGGTGTTATGCAGGCGGAAAGCGTGTCGGACTATCTCCGGACGACACGCATTTATGCCGTGGTGGACAGCAATGTGGCCGGAAGGTTCGCACCTGCACTCAAAGCCGCTGATATAGAATGGATGCCGTTCGTGGCGCAGGAGGAACGCAAGTCGCTCGAGGGCCTGCAGGAGATAGTCGGCTGGCTGTTGGAGCGTGAGGCGGACCGGGGTGCGCTGCTGCTGGGTATCGGCGGCGGGGTGACGACGGATATTACGGCATTCGCGGCTTCGGTCTATAAGCGGGGAATCCGTTACGCATTGATTCCGACGACGCTTTTGGCTCAGGTGGACGCTGCGGTGGGCGGCAAGACAGGTGTGAATTTCTACGGATACAAAAATGTGATAGGAACATTCGGCGTTCCCGAGGCGGTGATAATAGCCCCTCAGGTGCTTGGAAGTCTGCCGGCTAAGGAGTGGCGTTCGGGCATGGCCGAGGTGCTGAAGACGCTGATCATAGGCGATGCGAAGATGTATGGGAAGGCGGTGGGATGGTACGGCGGAATACTTGTGAGGAGGAGGATTCCGGGAAATGAAGCTGGAGTTGAGGAAATGGCGGAGACAGTTCCGCCGGAGCAGCATGATGCAGAGACTCTTGGGCTGATAATCCGTCGCTGCATCGGGATAAAGTCCTCGATAGTGAAAGCGGACCGCACGGAGAAGGGGGAGCGGATGAAGCTGAACTTAGGACACACTATCGGTCATGCGGTGGAGTCCGTCTGTCTCAATGCCGGTCGGCCCGTGACGCACGGGGAGGCGGTCGCCGCGGGAATCATCGCCGCAGCCGGTATTTCCCTGAGAAAAGGAGTGCTGGCGGAGGATGTGGCCGGGAAGATCGTCAGGGATTTCAAATCGCTGGGATACAGGGATGTTCCTGAGATTTTGAAGGCCTGCGCCGATGTTCCGGAGGGGGAGATGACTGCAAAATTGACGGACTTTGTGCTCAATGATAAGAAATGTAAAGAAGATTTTATTAATTTTGTACTGATTCGCAGTTTAGGCTTTGTGGAAGCATATAGACTGAGTGTGAACGAAATACAGGAGGTACTCAATGATTTGTATTAGCATAGGGGACTTCGGTCTGGACGCCTGTAAAAAGGCTTTGAGGCGCTGTGAGAAGTATCGCAGGCAGTTTCCCGATATGGTTGCCGAGATAAGACTGGATCTCTGCGGACTCAATCAGGAAGAAGTCCGGGAGTTGTTCAGTACTTCGAAGCTGCCTTTGATTGCAACGGGGATGAAAAGCATCAGAAGCCTTTGTGAGACGGCAGTCCTTTCGGGAGCAGCCTATGTGGATATCAATGTGTTTTCCTTTGTTAAATTCAAGAAGGAGGAGCAGGTGCTTCTCCGTGGCCGTAAGTCAAAGCTGATACTGTCGTTTCATGATTATCAGACAACTCCAGGAACAGATGCTTTGGTCAAGGTTTATAAGGATGCGGTGTCGGCCGGAGCGGATATCGTCAAGATCGTTACGACAGCGGTGACTGCGGAGGATGCTCTCAGAGTCCTGGATTTGTACAGACTGCGCAATGAAGGCAAGCTGGGTCGCAAAAAAGTGCCGCTCATTGCATTTGCCATGGGTGACGCCGGTCGGTTCAGCCGTCTGGAGGCCTTGAACTTAGGCTCGCCATTCGTCTATTGTGCCCTGCGCAGGAAATATATATTGGCGCCCGGGATGTTCACTATGGAAGAAGCAGAGAATTTCCACGACGGGACAAAGGTCAGCGGTACTGTGTCCATGCCTGCTTCGAAGAGCATAGCGCAGAGGGCTATTATCGCAGCCATGCTGGCTAAGGGTGAGAGTGAGTTCCACAACTGTACGCGCTGCCGGGACATAGATTCCGCCATAGGTGTTGCCAAGCAGTTTGCGACCGAGGCGTATATGGACAAGGGCGACAATCTGATCATACGCGGAGGATTTCCTCTTGAGAAGAAAAAGGAGGAATCTCCGTTCATGGGACTTACATCCATGTCCATGCAGGGACTTCAGGGCGGGCGCACTGCGTTTGTGGGCGAATCCGGTCTGCTTTCCCGTCTGTGTATTCCTGTTGTGGCTCAATACGGTGAATCCGTGACAGTTACAGGAGAGGGCAGTCTCCTTGACAGGCATATGTACGGGTGCAAGGAGGCGATGGAGGAGCTTGGTGCAAGCTGTATCCTCACGGCGGAAGAGACTCTGCCGGCCGTCGTGTGCGGTCCGATAAAGGGCGGAGAGATTACTATCTCCGGAAAGCGCGGCTCGCAGTTCATTACCGGTCTGCTTATGGCGCTTCCCTTGTCGAAGAAGGACAGCGTACTCAGAGTTCAGCATGCGACGAGCGTGCCTTATATTCTGCTCACGGTAGATGTCATCAGGCAGTTCGGAATCAATGTGGACTGGTGTAGGGAAGGAGACGAACTGGTGTTCAATATTCCCGGTAAGCAGAAATACTCTCCCACTGAGATGACTTTCGAGGGGGACTGGAGCGCGGCGGTCAATTTTATAGTGGCGGCGGCCATTTTCGGAACTCTTACAGTCACGGGCCTGAAGACGGATTCGTTGCAGGCGGACAGCAGGATACTGGACGTGGTGCGTGCCAGTGGGGCATTTGTACAGGAGACCAAGGGCGGTATAACGGTTTCCCGAGGCAGTCTGAGGGCATTCGATTTTGATGCCACCGACTCTCCTGACCTGCTTCCGGCTCTGTCCGTGATGGCGGCCTTTGCGGAGGGGACATCGCATTTTACCGGTGTGGCCCGTCTGCGTAATAAGGAAAGCAACCGTCCGGTCGTGATGGAGGAGGGTCTCAAGGCTATGGGCGTGGAGGCGCGTGTGGACGGAGATGCAATGGAAGTCAGCGGTATGTCCTTGACCCGCAGAATCGTTGAGGGCCGGATGCTGAAGGGCGGCAGTTTCCATACATTCTCTGATCATAGGGTGGCCATGGCGCTCAAGATAGCATCGCTCGGATGCGACTCCAAAGTGACTCTCGACAGTACGGACTGCATAGACAAGTCCTTTCCGGGATTCCTCAAACTATTCGATTCCATTCATCAGTAATCAATATGCGTAACGCCTTTGGAAATGCATTCAGGATTGCCCTGTCGGGGGAGTCCCACAGTCCTGTCATGTCGGTTGAGGTCGCAGGTGTGCCTGAGGGGATTCCTTTGAGTCCCGTAGACTTTGCAGAGGACATCGACCGCCGGCGCCCCGGACGCAAGGGCACTACAGCCCGCACTGAGAAGGACATCCCGGAGATCGTCCGGGGCGTGAAGGACGGTCTGACTACAGGCACCACCCTCAAGATTCTTTTCCGCAATGAAAATACAGACCCTTCCGCCTATCAGCAGTTTGCCGATATCCCCCGTCCCGGCCATGCGGACTGGGTGCGCAGGGTAAAATACGGAGCAGGCAGTCTTACTTCCGGCGGCGGAATGTTCTCCGGGCGGATGACCCTTCCCGTCGTTGCCGCAGGGGTGGTGGCCAAGAAGATCATTGCCCCGATGCAGGTTCATGCCCGTCTGACTGAGGTAGGTGGGCTGCTTCTCGCAGGGGAAGACGGGGACAATGCGGCTCTCGACGCCATGCTCTCAGAGGTGGCTGTAGAGGGTGATTCTGTCGGAGGAGTCGTGGAATGCGTCTGTGACGGAGTGCCTGCCGGACTGGGCGAGCCTTTCTTCTATCCGATGGAGGCGGCGCTCTCGCAGATGGTGTTCTCCATTCCGGGCATCAGAGGCATTGAGTTCGGGGACGGTTTCAAGGCGGTCCGAATGAGAGGTTCGCAGCACAATGATCCTATTGTGGATACGGAGGGACATACCTCCCGCAACGGGGCCGGCGGCATCAACGGCGGCATTACCAACGGCAATCCGCTCGTTTTCCGTGTGGCGGTCAAGCCTTCATCGAGTATCGCCGGTGCTCAGAAGACGATGAATCTGGCCACAGGCCGTATGGAGGAGCTGAAAATAAAGGGGCGCCACGATGTGTGCTTCGCCCTGCGTGTACCGGTAGTAATAGAAAGCGCCGCAGCGATTGCTCTCTGCGACGCTCTGCTTTCTGAGATTTCCAAGAATCAGTCTTTCAGCCACTGGTCGAACCAGGCGAAGAAGTCGCGCTGCCAGTGAACGGCGTTCTGAGGCCGGAGTATCCAATGGTTCTCCTCAGGGAAGAGGAGCATACGGGAGGGTACGCCTAGCATCTGGGCTGCATTGAAGGCGGCCATGCCCTGCTCCACAGGTACACGGTAATCCATCTCGCCGTGGGTAATCATGATAGGAGTCTTCCAGTTGCGGACGAGCTTGTGGGGTGAGTTGACATAGTGCCTGCGTGCGGCCGGTTTTTCGATGTCCCATGGAGCACCGCCGTTTTCCCACTGTGTAAACCACATCTCCTCGGTCATCATGTACATCTGCTCCTGATTGAAGATACCGGCGTGGGCAAGGAATGCGTCGAAATCCTCCGGGTGCGCTCCTGCCAGATAGTAGATTGAATATCCTCCGAAGCTGGCGCCTGAGGCTCCCATCTTGCCGATAAACGGCTCTTTCTTCATCTCGTATACTGCTGACATATAGTCATCGATGCATTGGCCGGCGTAGTCCTGAGATACATCGTCGCACCATTTCTGACCGAACGACATGGTTCCGCGTCTGTTGGGCAGGATGACGATGTAGCCCTGGGAGGCCATGAGCTTGAAGTTCCAGCGGGTAGACCAGCCCTGGCTGAGGCATTGCTGGGGGCCGCCGGTGCAGAACAGCATGGCCGGATATACCTTGGTGGAGTCGAATCCGGCCGGGTACACTATCCATGTGAGCATCTGCTTGCCGTCAGTGGTGGGAACCCAGCGCAGCTCGTAGGTCTCCTGCTCAAGCTGTGCGTAGATGTCGTCATTCTCATGGGTGAGGTATGTGAAGGTGCCGTCAGCCAGGGATACCGATACGATCTCATCGGGCCTGCTCATGGAATGGGCTGTGGCCAGAAGGCGGTCGGAACATAGTTCCGCTACGCCTCCGAAATCATACCAGAGGCTGTCGGGTGTGATGCGGGTGATATTGCCGTCGAGGTCTACAGAGAATATAGCCTGCAGGGCAAATGTCAGGGCGTTGAAATAGAGTCCGCTGCCGTCGGCTTTCCATACGGGAGACATGGCTCCGTGGTCGAAGCCCACAGTCAGCTCCTTCTTCTCACGGGAAGCCAGGTCGATGACAAAGAGTCTGGTGCGGTCAGCCTCGAAGCCGGCTCTCTCCATGCTCAGCCATGCTATGCTCTTGCCGTCGGGAGAGAACGCAGGGTCGGTGTCGTAGCCGTTCATGCCCTCGGTAAGATTCTCGCAGGTGCCGTCGGCCACATTGTAGAGATAGATGTCGGTGTTGGTTGAAAAGGCGTAGTCCTTGCCGGTCAGTTTGCGGCAGGCGTAGGCTATCTGCGAGCCGTCAGGACTCCAGGAAAGCTGCTCCAGTCCGCCGAACGGCAGGGTGGGGAGCTCGAATTTGGTACCCTCGATGATGTCCTTTCCGGCAGTCACTTTGAGTGACTTTCCCGAGCGTGTCACATCAGAGACAAATGTGTGCGGGATAGTCTCCACGAAGTGGTCCCAGTGACGGTACATGAGGCCGTCTATCTCACGGCCGGAGGACTTGGGCAGGTCGGGATACAGGTCGGTGGGCCTGGTGGCGTACTGCACCTGTGCGATGTACATGACCTTTCTCTGGTCAGGAGACAGCTTGAATTCGGAGATGCCTCCGGGAATGTCGCTCACCTGCCTGTTGCCGGTGCCGTCCGCTTTCATGGACCATATCTGTCCGTCACGCAGGTAGAGTATCATCGAGCCGTCCCCGTACCAGCGGGCGTTGTTGGCGCTGGAGGAGAAGTGGGTGATCTGCCTGTTGCCGGTGCCGTCGGCGTTCATCACATAGAGCTGACGCACGCTGCGGTTCTCCTCGATGCTGGTGTAGGTCACGCCGTAAAGGATCTTGCTGCCGTCGGGAGAGAGCTGAGGGTCGGATACGCGTCCGAGCCGGAGCATGATCTCAGGTGTGAACTTGCCGTCCACGACTTCGACGGGTTCTTTCTCAATGACGGACTGCCTGTCCTTGGCGGAGCCGTCCGTACACAGTGTCATTGCCATTAAAAATGTTGAAAGTAAGATTAAAGGTTTTCTCATCAGTATAATATATCAAATGGTTTTCTTAACTGCAAAGTTAGGAAACAGTTTTGACATAGCAGAATAATTTCTATCTTTGTACGATATATGTACTGAAATTTAAATACTATGTCAGAAACCAGCAACAAGTCTTCTCAGACTAAAATCCGCTTTGACGGCGGTTCCGTGATGATCGGTTTGATAGTTTTGGGTATATGTATTTATTCCGGAATCGGACGATTTGCGGACAGGGACCGCAGCGTGGTAGTCAAGGGCCTCTCCGAAAGAGAGGTGATGGCGGACAAGGTCATCTGGCCGATAGCTTACAGACTGGCCGGCAACGATATAAAATCCTTGTACAACGAGATAGAACGCTCCAATGCCGTCATCATGGATTTCCTTACATCCAACGGTATACCGCAGGATGAGATAACTGTCACTCCCGCATCTGTTACCGACATACAGGCTGAGCGCTACGGTTACAATAACGAGGACCCGTTCCGCTACAAGGCTGTATCGGTAGTGACCGTGGCCTCGGATAAGATAGACCTGGTCCGCAGTCTGATGACCAAGCAGGGAGATCTTCTCAAGAAAGGCGTGGTAACGACAGGGGACGACTATCAGTTCCAGACCGTATTCTCATTCAACGGACTCAATGACATCAAGCCGGAGATGGTGGCGGAAGCCACTAAGAATGCCAGGGCTACTGCCCAGAAATTCGCGGAGGACTCGGACAGCGAGATAGGCAAGATCCGCTCGGCGTCCCAGGGTCAGTTCTCCATATCCGACAGAGACCAGAATACGCCCCATATCAAGGTCGTAAGAGTTGTGACCACCATAGAATACTCATTGAAAGACTAAAACCTGACTTAAGATTATGACTGTGCTTGTAAATAGCTATACGGATGCGGCGGAGGTTCTGTCGCATGGAGGATTTGTGAGGGTTCCGGTAAGCAGTGACGGTATGCGTCCTTTTCTCAAGGCCGGTAATGACAGTGTGCTGCTCGCTCCGGTGAGGCTTCAGGGTGACGGTTACAGTGCCGATGAGCTGGAGCTGTTCGGCTCGCGCTGTGCCGCCCATGGCCGTAGATGGAGAAACCGCACATCGGATGAGGGCCGCATAACAGTGCGCCGCAGGGATATCGTTCTGTCCGGGCACAGATCCGACGGCTCACTTGCCCTGATGCGTGTGATGCATGTATGGGGCACGCTGCTGCTGTTGAGGGAAGACGGTGCGTATGGGCGCTGCGAGGGTGCCACAGTCTCCGATATCGTGGGAGTGGCAGTGGAGGCTACATGCAGGGGCGGACGCTGTATGGATACATACTCGCGCAGATGGAGGTATGCGTCCAAGGCCTGGGCTGCATCGTACAGGCCGAGACTTATAGCAGGTAAGATGAGACGCAATCCGATAAGATCGGCCGTATCCATGCTCGCCGTACTGGCAGCGGTGCTTATATTCTCCTGCACGGGAGGTGGCAGTGATATCGTAAAGGTAGAGAACGGTCAGTTCATCAAGCACGGGGAGCCTTACTATTTCGTGGGTACCAATTTCTGGTACGGACCGATTCTGGCCTCGGAGGGAACTGGCGGAGACCGTGAGAGGCTTGCCCGCGAGCTGGACAGTCTCTGTGCCATGGGAGTGCGTAATCTCAGGGTGCTCGTAGGCTCAGACGGTGACCGTGGCGTGTATACTAAGGTCGAGCCTACATTGCAGTATGCTCCCGGTAAATACAACGACACACTGCTTCGGGGACTGGATTATTTCCTCGTAGAGCTTGGCAAGAGAGATATGGAGGCAGTGCTTTACCTCAACAACGCATGGGAGTGGAGCGGAGGATATTCGCAGTATCTCAAGTGGGCCGGTTATGGCGATATTCCCCTGCCCAGGGTCGCAGGCTACAATGAATATGTGGACTATGTCTCCAATTTTATAAAATCCGATTCGGCCAAGAATATGTTCCGGCGCTATGTGATGGATATCGTGTCCAGGACCAATACTGTGACAGGCAAGGCATACCGCGACGACCCCGCCATATTCTCATGGCAGATAAGCAATGAGCCCAGACCTTTCGGAGCGGACAACAAGGAGGCTTTCAAAGAGTGGATTGTCTCAACAGCCGAGATTATCAAGGCTATCGACCCCAACCACATGGTGTCGGTCGGCAGCGAGGGCAAATACGGCTGTGAGGTGGATCTCGGTCTCTGGGAGGAGATCGGCCGCTCGTCCTATATCGACTATCTGAATATCCATATCTGGCCTTTCAACTGGGGCTGGACTTCCCGTGAGGATATGAATACCGGCAATGTGGCTCCGGCAGTCGAGCTTTCCAATGAATATCTCGAAGAGCACATGGCGGTGGCCGATAGGCTGCATAAACCTCTGGTCGTGGAGGAATTCGGTTTCCCGAGAGACAGTGTCGCATTTTCCAGAAGCTCATCTGTAAGCATGAGGGATGTCTATTACGAGGCGATGCTCTCGCACATGACCGGCAAGAAGGAGGAGGGCAGCCTGCTGGCGGGATTCAATTTCTGGGGCTGGGCAGGAGTGGCCGTGCCTTCCGGTGAGCATCTGATGTGGCAGCCCGGAGATGACTATACAGGTGATCCGGCCCAGGAGGAGCAGGGACTGTATTCAGTCTTTGCCTCCGACACATCCACTGTAAGGATTATCAAGAAATACGCATTGCAGTAATGAGAAGGCTCTGTCTTCTGATATTGTGCGCGGCAGTTGCATTTGAACCGCTCCGTGCTTCTGATAAATTGTCTCTGACCGACACCTTGCTTGAAGGTAAGGTGTCGCAGACTTTTCTGGACAATCATGACATGGCTTTCCAGATGCGCGGCTCGCTCAGGACGGAGATTCCTGAGGGCGGAGACGCGTCGGCCCGTTTCAGGATGGACAATTTCCGCTGGAACATGGAGGGAACTTTCGGCAGGAACAAGGAGCTGTATTACCATTTCCGTCAGAGTTTCAATGCCAATTTCCGAACCAATACCTTCGACAATCTGCTGGAGTCGGTGGACTACGCATATATGATGTGGACGCCCGTGAAGGTGTTCTCGCTGACATTCGGCAAGCAGGTAATGGCCCTGGGAGGTCAGGAGGCCTGGGCTGCGCCGGTCTATGTGATACAGTACAGTGACTTCGGAGGCAGTTTTCCGTGCTACCAGCTTGGCATAATGGGCACCTGGCACATCAGCCCCACTCAGGACCTGGCGTTTCAGGTCTCCAATATAAGGGGCTTGTGGGATGACGAGTATTTTTACGGCGGTCTTCCGGACGGAGTGGAGTCATCCAAGGCTCCGTTTCTATATACGGTCAACTGGAACGGCAATTTTTTCAACGATGCTCTCGAGCTTCGCTGGTCGGCATCCTACGGCTCACAGGCCGGGAAAAAGGACTTGTGGATAGTCGAGCTGGGCCAGTCTTACCGCAGCAGATGGTGGGGAGTCTACCTTGATCTGATATATTCCCGTCAGGACCTCGATGCCAACGGCATTATCAGCCGGGCGGCGGTGTTCTCCGACGGAGTGCCGCGGACCATGGAGAATGTGGAGTATTTTTCGGCGATAGGCTATCTTCATCTTTTCCTGAGCCCGTCATTCTCAGCCTTTCTGAAAGGCTCTATAGAGCACGGCAGCCTTTTCCGCCCTTACGGAGACATTCCGGACGGGCTTTGCCGCTCCAGCTGGAATGCGCAGGCCTGCCTCGAATACATGCCTACCAAGAGCCGCGACTTCCGCTTATTCCTGCATTACAACTATTACAACGCCTCCCCGGTCGGAGGCGGCTCTCTCTTAGGTATCCTCCCCACCCGTGAACACCGTGTGACTCTCGGACTTATTTACATTATGAATATATATTAAAACTTTCTTATATTTGCAACCGCTACAACGAATTATTAATTAAAACATCATTTTATGTTCAAAGGACATCCTAAAGGATTGATTGCGGCCGCACTGAGCAACATGGGCGAGAGGTTCGGCTATTATATCATGAACGCAGTGCTCCTGCTCTTCCTGTGCTCCAAATTCGGACTGAGCGACGAGACAAGCGGTATTATCTATGCTGTATTCTATGCATTGATTTATGTACTAAGCCTAATCGGTGGTCTTATCGCGGACAGGACACAGAATTACAAGGGCACTATCATGTCAGGTCTGGTGACTATGGCTGTGGGATACGCTCTTCTTTCGATACCTATCCTCTCTACCCCGGAGAATACAAGCTGGCTGCTGCCGTTTACCTGCGGCGCTCTTCTGCTGATAGCATTCGGTAACGGTCTGTTTAAAGGCAACCTCCAGGCTATCGTGGGTCAGATGTACGATGACCCCAAGTATTCTGACAAGAGGGACGCCGGTTTCCAGATTTTCTATGTATTCATCAATATCGGCGGCGTGGTGGCGCCTTTCGTTGCCCCCCTGCTCAGAAGCTGGTGGCTTGGAGTCAACGATATGACATATAACGCAGGTCTTCCTGAGCTTTGCCACGATTACATCAATGCCGGCGGAGCGCTTGCTGCCGACCAGCTCACCAAGTTCCAGGAGCTTGCAGCCAGCGTAATGCAGAACGGAGTGCCTGTAGGCGATCTGATGACTTTCTCTCAGAACTATCTTGAAGTATTCAATACCGGCGTTCACTATTCGTTCTTCGCTTCGGTGGCCGCCATGCTGATTTCCCTGCTCATCTTCGTCTTCACCAAGAAGAACATGCCCAATCCCGCGAAGAAAGAAGCTGTGGCTGTCGAGCAGTACACTCAGGAGGAGAAACTGGCAATGGCCAAGGAGATCAAGCAGAGACTTTACGGACTGTTCGCAGTTCTCGGTATAGCTGTCTTCTTCTGGTTCTCTTTCCACCAGAACGGACAGTCCCTTTCAGTATTTGCCCGTGACTTTATAAAGACCGATTCCATTGCACCCGAGATATGGCAGGCTGTCAACCCGTTCTTCGTGATTACCCTTACCCCTGTCGTGATATGGGTGTTCTCCGCTATTCAGAGAAAGAGAGGCAGGGATCTCTCGACTCCGAGAAAGATAGCGATAGGTATGTTCATAGCGGCTCTCGCATATTTGTTCCTTACGGTATTCGCAGCCGTTATGGGTTATCCTTCCGGTGAGGAGTTCAGAAGCATGGATGTAGCAGCTCAGGATGCTGTGAAAGCCGGACCATGGGTACTGATAGTCACATATTTCTTCCTTACAGTGGCAGAGCTTCTCATCTCTCCTCTTGGAATTTCCTTCGTGTCCAAAGTCGCTCCCAAGAACCTTCAGGGTATCTGTCAGGGTCTGTGGCTCGGAGCTACAGCATTGGGAAACCTCCTTATCTGGATCGGCCCTCTGATGTACAATAGTTTCAGCAGCCAGTGGATGTGCTGGATGGTGTTCATGGTCATCTGCCTCATCTCCATGGGTGTGATGCTCGGTATGGTCAAATGGCTCGAGAGGATTATAAAGGCTAATTAATCTTGTATGTTTAAAGGACAACCCAAAGGTCTATATGCGCTCGCCCTCGCTAATACGGGCGAGCGCTTTGGCTATTATACGATGCTCGCGATCTTCACCCTGTTTCTGCAGGCGAAGTTCGGTTTCACGGAGGCAGTGACCTCCAATATCTACGCAGGCTTCCTGGCGGCGGTATACTTCATGCCGTTCATCGGAGGCATACTCGCCGACAAGTTTGGCTACGGCAAGATGGTAGTTGCCGGTATTATCGTCATGTTCGCCGGTTATTTCTGCTTAGCTATTCCGACTGGAGGCGACATAGTGGGCAAGATAGCCATGTTCGGTTCCTTGCTGCTCATCGCGGTGGGTACCGGTCTGTTCAAGGGCAACCTCCAGGTGATGGTGGGCAACCTCTATGACGACCCCAAGTACTCGTCGAAGAGAGATGCGGCCTTTTCTCTGTTCTACATGGCCATAAACATCGGCTCGCTCTTTGCTCCCACGGCGGCCACCAAGATTACCGAGTTCTGCCTCAAACAGGAAGGTCTTGTCTACAACGGTGAGATTCCGGCCCTGGCCAATCAGTACCTGGCCGGTGCCTCTTCCATGGCTCCCGATGCTCTCAGCCGCTTCCAGACTCTGGCCTCAGCCCAGGGCGTGACAGACATGACCGACCTGACAGCATTTTCCCAGCACTACATCGACACCCTCGCCGGAGCCTATCACTGGGGCTTCGCCGTGGCCTGTGTGTCGCTGGTACTCTCTATCCTGATCTACTTCGGCTTCCGCAAGAGCTTCAAGCACGCTGATGTGACCCAGCGCGAGCTCGAGGCCAAGAGCACCCAGCCCGTCGTAGAGCTCACCAAGGAGCAGACCAAGTCCCGTATCACAGCCCTGCTGCTCGTGTTCGCAGTGGTCATTTTCTTCTGGATGGCCTTCCAGCAGAACGGTCTCACCCTGACTTTCTTCGCCCGTGACTACACGGCTACCGAGATGACCGGCCTGTCGAGGATTCTGGCCAATGTGCTGAACCTCGTGCTGATCATCATCGCTGTGTACGGAGCCTTCGCCATCTTCCAGTCCGAGAAGAAGCGCAGCAAGCTCATTGCCGGCCTGGTGACACTGGCCTCCATCGTGGCTCTGATATTCAGCTACCGCTCCCTCGGTGACAAGCCTGTGACCCTGCTGCCCCAGATCTTCCAGCAGTTCAATCCCTTCTTCGTAGTGGCCCTGACCCCGGTGTCCATGGCCGTATTCGGAGCTTTGGCAGC
>DXAT01000088.1 GCA_019116965.1 Candidatus Coprenecus pullistercoris | reverse complement strand
TTTTTGGGGTCTTTCTTTATGCCGTTGACGAGTGAGTCGAGATCGCAGGCAAGTGCGGTGACGGCATTGTAAAGCGAATCGTCGTTGAGAAGGCGGCCGACCGTGCCGTCCGGGGACTGCAGTTTCAGGACGAGGCTCCGGAGCGAGTCGACAGTCTCTCCTATGCGGGCCTCCGCGAGTGAGGCCGTGAGAGTCTCCACATTTCCAGCCGAGGCGGTAAAAGATGCGGATGCGCTGTCCACATTCATGGATATGGAGTGCAGGCGTCCGATGATACCGTTGATTTCCGGAGTGCTCTCATTGAGCGCTCCGAGCAGGCTGCTGAGCTCGCCTGCGCTCCGGTTGATGCGGGCGATTGCCTGCCTGATGTCAGACCTGCTCTCTTCATTCAGGATGGCGTTGACGGACGCTACGGTGGTGTTGAGCCCGCTGACGAGGGTGTCGAGCCTGGTGAGCACGGGGCCGATGCTGCCGGCAATGGAGGTCAGCATGTCCGCCTCGAACCCGCCCTCAAGCGTGTCTCCTGAAGCAGCCGAGATGTCGGAACAGCCTAAGACCACACGTATCTTCTTGGTCCCTAACAGATCTGAGCTGTAGACCTCCATGCGGGAATCCTCCGGTATGTCGAACTGCCTGGATATGCCGACAGTCACGGTATAGTCCCTGGTGTCCCGGTTGTACGCGATTCCGGTAACGCTGCCGGCCTGAAAACCGCCCACAGTGACGGCAGTTGAGACACCGAGTCCGTCCACGGACTCATATATAATATGGTATGTACTGTTTCTGGAGAAGATGTCCTTGCCTCTGAGGAACTCGAACATGATCAGGGAGGCTGCTATGATGATGAGTGCGAACACCCCTATCCTCACTTCTTTTTTCATGGCTGTGCTGTGTTGATGATAAATGCCTCAGGGAAGCTGGCACGGACAGTCTTCAGATCCTTTTCGGCGTCTTCCCGCGTGGCGTATGATCCTACATAGTATTTGTATATTTTCCCGGAGCGGATATGCCTGCATGTCCATCCCCTGAATTCGGGAGCACCGTTCTCCAGCAGTCTTCCGGAGGCCATGATCTGTATGCCGAACATTCCGCCCGGTTTCTGTGCCGGAAGAGCGCCGCTGTCGGATGGAATCACGATGTCGGTGTCGTACCCCTGCTTGTACTGTCTGAATGCCTTGAAGATGTTTTCCGCGATGCGCTGCTGGGAGTTCTTGTCGGTCAGTGTCCTGAGGTCGTTGGGGTTGGATATGAAGCCCAGCTCTATCAGTACGGCCGGCATGGAGCATTTCCAGAGGACGATGAAGTTGGCCTGCTTGACTCCGCGGTTGTTGGCTACAGGACCGTTGCCGGCGTATTGCTGCACGAGGGTCGCGAAATCAGTGCTCTGCTCCAGATGGGCGTTGTGGAGAAGGGAAAATATGATGTAGGACTCCGGGTCGTCTGGGTCGAAACCCTGGTAGTTGGAGGAATAGTCTTCCTCGAGGACGATCACGCTGTTCTCCTGCCGGCAGATCTCGAAATTCTCTCCGCTTTTTCCCTGCCCCATGACGAATGTCTCGTGTCCCCTTGCCGAGCGGTCCTGAGCTGCATTGACATGTATGGATATGAACAGGTCGGCGTGGTTGCTGTTGGCTATCTCGGCCCTGCGGTACAGCTCTACGAAGCGGTCATCGCTGCGGGTGTATATGACTTTGACTGACGGATAATTCTTTTTTATGAGGTCTCCGAGCTTTTTCGCTACGGAAAGCGTGATGTTTTTCTCGTAGACCGAGCCGTTGCGGGCTCCGGGATCATGACCGCCATGTCCTGCGTCTATGACAACTGTTTTTAGTTCCATAACTTGCTTGTTCTGAGCGGATAACTCTTCTTGAACAAGAAGCGGGGCCAATAGTGCCGCAAACAGGATAATGGTCAGAAAATGTCTCATAACAGCAAGCAAAGTTAATAAAACTTTGGAATGAGTTCAAAAAAGACTATATTTGTCGGCAATTACTCTAAGAATTAATCTGTATCCTCATTAATTTTAATGCAGTTCCATAAAAAATCATTGTTGATATTGTCTATTGTCACTGCGGCTGTCATGATGGCTGTGCGGCAGGCCGGAGCAATGCGCATGGACAGGCAGTATTTTATGGGATTTTTGCAGGGAGACACACTTGCGGTGGCGGACAGCATCGTGCCGGACTCGCTTTATATGCCGGATTCTCTTCTCATGGAACCGGCTGATACCATGGCTGGACCTGACACCACAGTGAGGCAGGGCATGCTCGAGCAGCCGGCTTTCTCTACAGCAGTGGACTCGGTTAGAGAGGATTTCTCTTCCGGCCGGAAGATGATATATTATTACGGAGATGTGAGCGTGACCTACGGAGACATGCAGCTGAAGGCGGCTTATATGGAATACGATGCGGACCGCCAGGTGGTGTATGCGGCAGGAGTGGCCGATACGGCGGGAGTCGTCAACGGTAAGCCGGAGATGGTCCAGGGCAGCAAGACCTATACGATGGACAACATCTTCTATAATTTCAAGACCGGCAAGGCCAGGATCAAGAACATGGTCTCGCAGGAGGAGGACGGAGTCCTCAGGGGAGACAACCTCAACATGATGCCGGACCGCTCGATTAATATCTCTGGCGGAAAATATACTGTGTGCGACCTTGAGCATCCGCATTTCTATCTGAGAATGACCAAGGCGAAGGTGGAGACGGAGCCAAAGCAGAAGACGGTGTTCGGTCCGGCCTATCTGGTTCTGGGAGATGTCCCGTTGTACCCGCTGATGCTGCCTTTCGGATTCGTGCCCAAGCGCCCTGACCGCGCCAGCGGCATATTGTTCCCCAATTTCGGAGAGGAGGCTGCCCGAGGACTTTTCGTGAAGGACGGCGGTTTCTATTTCGTGATAGGAGACTACTTCGATGTGGCGCTGACGGGAAGTATCTATACCAAGGGCTCATGGAGCCTGAATATGTCCTCCCGATACAATGTCCGCTACAAGTTCAACGGAACATTCGACATAGGATACTCCAATGACCAGACGGGTGAGAAAGGAAGCGCCGATTTCTTCCAGACCAAGAACTTCAGTGTGAAGTGGACTCATGCGCAGGATCCCAAGGCCCGTCCGGGAACATCGTTCAGGGCCTCGGTGAATTTCTCCAGCCCGTCCAACAACAAGTACAACTATACCAATGTCAACGAGGCCCTGAACAGCCAGGTGTCCTCGTCCATTTCGTACTCGAGGACATGGAGCGCGCTGAGCGTGTCCGTGAATGCCCTGCACAGCCAGAACTCACGGGACAGTTCCTATGCCATCACTCTGCCTAACATCACATTGAATGTCAATAGATTCTATCCGTTCAAGCGTAAGAACAGGGTAGGAGGGGAGAAATGGTACGAACAGTTCGCCCTGAGCTACAGCACGACTCTGCAGAACAAGATCAACTTCAAGGCGAGCGAGGTCCGTGATCCGGATTTCTGGGACAAGATGCAGACCGGCATGACCCACAATTTCTCCATAGGACTCCCGACATTTACGCTGTTCAAGTATTTTACCCTCGCACCGTCCGTGTCATACGGCATGAACTGGTATTTCAGTTCCCAGAGCAGGTACTACAATCCGGAGACGGATGAGGTGGAGACTATCCGGACAGGTCTTTTCGAGGATTTCGGAATCTCCCAGAATTTCTCTGCGAGCGCTTCCCTGAGCACCCGTCTGTATGGTATGTTCAATTTCAGAAGGGGCAAGCTCAAGGCGGTGCGTCACATGATATCGCCTTCGCTGTCGGTCAATTATGCGCCGGAGATGGGAACTGCCATAAACGGATACAGAGTGTACAACTATACCGATATACACGGAGTTCCGCACAGCGTCGAATACAACAAATGGTCTGGAGGCCTGTATTCCCCTCCGTCACCGGGAAAGACGGCTTCCATCGGATTTCAGATAGGCAACAATCTTGAAGCGAAGGTGGAGGACAGAAAGGACACCACCGGTACCGGACTGAAGAAGATAAAGCTGATAGACAACCTGAATCTTTCTGGTAACTACAACTTCCTGGCGGATTCCATGAAGCTCTCCAATATCAATGTCAATATGACAACCAATGTTCTGGAGAAAGTGAGCATCTCGGCCGGAATGACTCTCGACCCCTATGCCGTGAACGCGAGGGGGCAGAGGTACAATCAGTACAATGTCGTGCGTACCGGCCGTCTGGTCCGGCTGACCAATGCCAATGTCTCGCTGAGCTTCAGCCTTTCAGGTGAGGGTGCCGGGAAGGGTAACGACGGCTCGGGAGGAGGTTCCGCGGGCGGCAGAGGCGGAGGTGTCAAGATGACCGGTGAGTCTCCGGCCTATACGAGGGTGTACTATCATCCGGTGACAGGAGAGTTCATACCGGGAGGTTGGATTTATTATCTCAATCCCAATGTGCCGTGGTCAGTGTCCTTCAGCTATTCGTACAGTTATTCCAAGAGCTATCAGTACAGCAACGATCAGCTCATCGTCAGGAACAACCATACCCAGACCCTGAATATCAACGGTCAGGTAAGGGTGACGAAGGCCTTGAACCTCAACCTTACCACCGGATTCGACATCACAAAGCTGAAGATGACCACAACTCAGATAAGCGCGACTTATGACCTGCACTGTTTCGAGATATCCTTCTCCTGGGTGCCGATGGGCCAGTGGAAGCAGTGGAGTTTCAGAATCAATGCCAAAGCCTCCGCGCTGGCGGACCTGCTTTCATACAGGAAGCAGTCCTCGCAGTGGGACAATTTGTAACGACAATTTTTTATTAATATTAACTAAATATTTTACGACATGAAAAAAGTAATATCTTCCCCTCTTGCTCCCGCGGCAGTGGGACCCTACAGCCAGGCTATTGAAGCGAACGGAACAATCTATGTGTCAGGTCAGCTCCCTATCGACGCCGCTACCGGCAAATTCCCCGAGGGAGGTGTAAGGGAACAGCTTCACCAGGTGTTCAAGAATGTCGGTCATGTGCTTTCCGAAGCCGGATACAGCTTCAAGGATGTGGTGAAGACCACGGTCTACCTGCAGGATATGGCGGATTTCGGAACACTCAATGAGGTGTATTCACAGTATTTTACCGAGCCTTATCCCGCACGCGTGGCCTTTCAGGTGGCGGCTCTTCCCAAAGGTGCTCTGGCTGAGGCAGAAGTGATAGCTGTAAAATAGTCATGCAGATGTACGGAATATTGGAATTGCATTCGAAGAGTCTGGACGAGCTTATATCCATTGCGAAGGAACTCGGAGTCAAGAAGGCGGAGTCCATAAGCAAGGAGGACCTGGTATACAGGATCCTGGATGAGCAGGCCGTTCAGAGCAAGGAAGTGCCCCGTCTGAGAAAGCGCAAGAGGATAGCCAAGCCTGCTGAGGCAGCGGCTGAGGCAGAGAGTCCTTCTGAAGCTCCTGAGACTCCTGCTGCGGACGCACCTTCGGAACCGGCTCCCGCACAGGCGTCCGGACAGCAGTCCGAGCAGGTGCAGGGTAAGCGCAAGCGCGGCCGTCCGAGGAAAAATCCGTTGCCGGCGGCGGAGCAGGTATCCGCACCCGCAAGTGAGGCTCCTGCTGTTGAGGAAGCTAAACAGGAAGTGCAGGAAAAAAAGGATGAGCCTGCTGCAGACGGGAAGCAGTCAAGGCAGCGTAAGCAGGGCAGGCAGCATCAGCGCGGCAATGCTCAGGCAAAGCCGGTACAGGCTCCCCAGGCGGAAGGCAAGCAGATTCCGGCGGCTCCTGAGGCAGCGGCCGTCCAGCCGTCTCAGGCAGGCCAGGCACAGCCTCAGACCCAGGCTCAGGCGGCCGTTCAGGGCCAGCCCAAGGAGGCGGCCAAGCCGAGATATGAGTACGAGGGTATCGTAGAGGCGCAGGGTGTACTTGAGATCATGCCCGACGGTTACGGCTTTCTCCGCTCGTCGGACTACAACTACCTCAATTCTCCGGATGACATCTATGTGTCTCAGAGCCAGATTAAGTCTTACGCGCTGAAAACCGGCGACACTATCATCGGAGAGATACGGCCTCCACGGGAAGGTGACAAGTATTTCCCTTTGGTGAAGATACATACCATCAACGGAAGGACTCCGGAATATATCCGCGACAGGGTGCCTTTCGATTTCCTGACGCCATTGTTCCCCGAGGATAAATTCACCCTGACCGGCAACGGACACAATGACCTTTCCTGCCGTGTCGTGGATCTGTTTACGCCCATAGGCAAGGGACAGCGCGGCCTCATCGTGGCCCAGCCGAAGACAGGTAAGACCATCTTGCTCAAGTCTATAGCCAATGCAATAGCGGACAATCATCCTGAGGTCTACATGATAGTGCTTCTGATAGACGAGCGTCCCGAGGAGGTGACCGACATGGCCCGCAGCGTAAAGGCGGAGGTAGTGGCCTCTACTTTCGACGAGCCTGCTGAAAGGCATGTGAAGGTGGCCAGCATCGTCCTTGAGAAAGCCAAGAGACTGGTAGAGTGCGGTCATGATGTAGTGATATTCCTCGACTCGATAACCCGTCTGGCCCGTGCTTTCAATACCGTACAGCCGGCATCCGGCAAGGTGCTTTCCGGAGGTGTGGACGCCAATGCCCTGCACAAGCCCAAGCGTTTCTTCGGTGCGGCCCGCAACATAGAGAACGGAGGCTCGCTGACCATATTGGCAACGGCTCTGACGGATACGGGTTCCAAGATGGACGAGGTGATATTCGAGGAGTTCAAGGGTACCGGCAACATGGAGCTTCAGCTTGACCGCAAGTTGGCCAACAAGCGCATATTCCCGGCGGTGGATGTTACTCTCAGCAGCACCCGACGCGATGACCTGCTTCTGGATAAGGACACTATCAACCGCATGTGGATTCTCCGCAACTATCTGGCCGACATGACCAGTGTGGAGGCTATGGAGTTTTTGAAAAAACGCATGGAGGGAACCAGGAGCAATGAGGAGTTTCTTGTATCTATGAACGGCGAATAATATCCACAAAACATTCTTTTTTCAAGTGGAAAAATAAAAAAAAAGGGAACCCGGTGGGTTCCCTTCTTGTTTTATTGTGTGTTAATGTTATGCCGGTGAGATGGCTCCGTTGGGACATGCGTCTACGCAAGTACCGCAGTCGGCGCATGTATCGGGGTCAATCGAGTAAACATCTCCGGCGGAGATTGCTCCAACAGGGCATTCATCGATGCAGGAGCCGCATGCAACGCATGCATCAGGATCAATTTTGTGTGCCATAAATTGTGTTGTGTGTTGTTAAATACTTTGCAAATATAGATATTTTTCCCTAATATCCGAATATTTCCTCAGTGGATAACAGCGTTACCTTTCCGTATTTTTCCAAAGCCTTGATGTCCAGGCTTTCAGGGTCTCCAAGTATACAGATGGTATATTTGCGGCCCTTGACCATCTTCTCCTGAAAGTCTATGACATCCTGTAAGGTGTAATTGAGTACATTCTCGTAGATGTCACGGTTTATGTCGTGGTCAAGTCCGAGCCTTTCGGAGTAGAGGTAGAGCCACAGGACTTCTTCCTTGATGGTGCGCTGGGTGCGCTGGTTGGTCAGTATGGATTCCTTTGCGATATCGAATGCCTGCTGTGATACGGGCATGTCGTTTATGATGACATTGAAGGCATCTATGGCGTCCGTCATCTTGTCGTTCTGAGTGGCGATGAAGCTGTAGTAGTTGCAGTAATCATCCTTTTTGCCGGGGATATCATATCCTGCGCTGGCCGAGTATGCAAGACCGCGGGCCTCACGCATCTCCTGGAATACTATTGAGTTCATGCCTCCTCCGAAATACGAGTTGTACATTGTGGCAATGGGAACGAGCGCCGGGTCGTATGTCTCGCCGGAGTTGGAGATGGACATGAGGTATATCTGATTGGACTTGTAGGGAGCCAGCAGTACTTTGTTCTCTTCAGTAAGCAGCATCTTGTATTCCTTGTTCTCCTCGAAATCCTTGAGCTGCCCGGGAGTGTTGTGCAGTCTGTTTATGGTCTCGACTGTCTCTTTTTGGCTCATCGGGCCGTAGTAGAGGATTTTGTGCTTGTGTGAGAAGAGGCTGCGTATTCTGGAAAGCAGCTCCTCATCGGTGAGATTCTTTATTTCCTCGGCACTGGGTGCGTTGAGGACGGGATTGTCCTTTCCGTAAAAACCGTACATCTGGAGTCTGGAGAAGTTGCTCATCTGGTCGAGCTTGCTGTTGGCTCTCTGCTGCATGATGTTGGCTTTCATGGATCCCAGGGCCTCCGGATTGGCGACGGCTCCGGTGACAAGGCTCTCGAAAAGGCTCACGGCCTCCTCCATATTCTCGCCCAATCCTCCTACTGCTAAATATATCCTGTCTCCTCCTGCGGATATACTGTAGTTGCAGGCCAGATTGTAGAATGCCTGCTTAATCTCCACGGGGGAGAGGGAGTCGGTGCCGAGGTAGTCGAGATACTGCATGGCGTAACTGAGAACCGGGTCCGCATTGCTGCCGGTCTCGAATACATAGTAGAGTGAGAATATGTCGTTGACCTCGTTCCTCTTGTACAGTACGGGAATCTCCGCTTCAGCGGTCAGGATATCCATGTCTTTTTCGAAGTCCGCGAATACAGGCTCTATGGGCTTTACTTTCCTGGCCATTATGTCGCGGAAGAACTGGCTGGTGGTGTCCCTGTTGGTCTGAATGGGTGTTATCTGAGGCTTCTCAATCTTCATCTCATTGGGGTCCTCGCCCTGCAGCTTGCGGACTTCCACGTAGTTGTTGTCACCGAAATATTTGTTGGCATAAGCCACGATGTCTTCTTTCGTGATGGCGGATATATTGTCCACTATGTTCACTGTCCTGGACCAGTCCTCGCGGTAGATGAAGGAACTTACGTATGCGTCCACCATGCCGTAGGAGCTTTCTGTGAGGCTCATCATGGCCAGTTTGTAGTTGTTGGCGGTGGCTGTCAACAGTTCCTCGTCGAATTCGCCCTTGCGGAGTATGTCTATCTGCTCCAGGATAATATCCCTGACCTCATCCAGACTCTGGCCCTGCTTGGGCTCGCCCGTAAACACCATTATGGAGTAGTCGGTGAGAGGGAATACACCTCCGTAGAGGCTGAGAACTCTCTGAGGATGGTTTACATTGATATCCACCAGTCCGGCAGTACCGTTGTACATGATGTTGGCGATGAGGTTGAGGGTGAGATTGTCGGGGTCGTTTGTCCCGGGGCATCTCCAGGCCACCATCACCATGGGAGACTCGATGCCGAGGACTTCGGTCACTATGGGCTCTGTGATAGGGGCTTCGGGCTCGAATTCCAAAGGCTTGAGGTCAGGGTTGGGCTGCATGCCGCCGAAGTATTTCTCAATCACCTTTATGGCCTCGTTGGGGTTGAGGTCGCCGGAGAGACAGATGGCCATGTTGTTGGGCACGTACCACTCCTTATAGTAGTTCTTGATGTTGGTGATTGAGGGATTCTTCAGGTCCTCCTGGCTGCCGAGTACTGTCTGAAGGCCGTAGGGGTGGTTCTTGAACATGGATGACAGCATGGCGTCGAGCATTTTCCTGCTGTCATTGGTCAGGGACATGTTCTTCTCCTCGTAGACGGCTTCCAGCTCGGTGTGGAATCCGCGGATGACGTTATGGGCGAAGCGGTCCGACTGGATGATGGCCCAGTTCTCAAGCTCGTTGGACGGAATGTTCTCCACATAGACCGTCTGGTCGTAGCTGGTGTAGGCGTTGGTGCCGGATGCTCCGATGGCGGACATCAGCTTGTCGTATTCGTTGGGAATGGAGTATTTGGACGCCTCATACGATATGGAGTCAATCTGGTGATAGATGGCCTTGCGCTCAGCCTCGTCGGTGGTGTTGCGGTAGACTTCGAAAAGTCTCTCAATCTCATCCAGAAGCGGCTTCTCGAGAGTGTAGTTCTGAGTTCCGAAAGACTCAGTGCCCTTGAACATCAGGTGCTCGAAATAGTGGGCGAGTCCGGTGGTCTCGTGAGGATCGTTCTTGCTGCCCACACGTACGGCTATCTGCGCATTGATGCGCGGCTCGTCCTTGTTGACGCTCATATAGACCTTGAGTCCATTGTCTAGAGTGTAAATCCGGGTACCGGTAGGGTCTCCGGGCACGGTCTCGTATTTAGGACCGCATGATACGGCCAGAGACAGTGCGACAGCCGTCACACCGGCACAGGCCAGCATTTTGAACAGTTTTGGCATAATTTTATCAGTTAGCGGGTTTGATATTACATAGACAAAGTTAATATATTTTATTACGAAAAGACTATCTTTGCCTACTAATTTGAGTTAATTTAGTTACTACTGTATGAAACGATTGATATTGAGTCTGATATTCGCATCCGTGACATGCGCTGCCATGTCGCAGAATGAGTTCGGGCATATAGTGTCGTTTGACAAGGTTGTGCATGACTTCGGGGACATCATGATTGCTGACGGGCCGCAGACATGCACTTTCAAAATGAAGAACATAGGGGACAAGCCTGTGGTGATATACAGGGTGGTCACCTCCTGCGGATGCACGGAGCCGTCGTGGACCCAGGCTCCCGTGAGGCCGGGAGAGACGGCGGAAATCACAGTCGAGTTCAGTAACGACCAGGGCCCTTATCCTTTCAACAAGCCTGTGACCGTCTATGTCTCCGAGCTTCCGAAGCCGGTAGTGCTCAAAGTCAGGGGCGTGGCTCACGATAAGGTCAAGAGCCTGTCCGAATTGTTCCCGCAGTCTTACGGCCCTATAGGTTTCCGCGAGAAGGTGGTGTCGATAGGACAGATAGAGCAGGGACTTGCCAGAAGTGTCGAGGTGGAGCTGGCCAATACCTCGTCCAGGGATGTCCGGGTCTCTTTCCAGGATATGACTCCCGGCCTGAAGGTCTCCATTTCCAATCCGGTTATTCCGGCCAAGTCAAAGGCCAGGATTGTGTGTACGGTGGACACGGATATGACGTCAGGGGAGAAGTGGGGCAAGACTCCCTTTACTTTCTCAATTACAGTTGACGGGAAGAAATATAGCCGCGTACTTACGGTGGAGGCGCTTGTGAAGGAGAATTTCTCAGATCTCACCGAGGCTCAGAAACGGGCCGGCGCCTTGCCTCAGTTCGAGTTCTCGTCACTTGAGCTGGGATTGCTGGACGAGGGGACTGTCACTGAATCCGAGTTCGTGGTGAAGAATATAGGAAAGGACACCTTTAAAATATATAAGGCAGATGTGAGTGAGCCGGGTCTGTCGGTGACTCTTCCGGAGCCTGTTATGTACGGGAAGAAAGGCTCGCTTAAAGTGAGGGTGGATACTTCCGGGCAGAGCGGGGAGGTGCTGAATATACTCACTCTTATAACCAATTCCCCCACAAGACCGATAATCAATCTATTCGTAATATACACAGTAAGATAAACAAGGACAGTCATGAATAATAAGGCAGATATCGATTCGGCTCTCGTGGTCAACGACGGCGTGGAGCAGCCACCTATAGTTAATCCCTATCTGGACAATATTATAAGAAAACGCCGCCGCTCAGCCATGACGGTGGATGATTATATGAACGGGATTCTGGAAGGCAACACCATAGTCCTCAGTCAGGCCATAACCCTTGTGGAGAGCTCGCTTCCGGAGCACAGGGAACTGGCTCATGAGCTGATTGTCCGTTGTCTGGAGCATTCCAAACGCAAGGAGTCCATGCGGATAGGCATAACAGGCGTGCCGGGAGCCGGTAAGAGCACGTTCATCGAGGCGTTCGGCAATATGCTCACTGACAAGGGGCATCGCGTCGCAGTGCTGGCCATCGATCCCAGCAGCGAGAAGACCAAGGGCAGTATTCTGGGAGACAAGACCCGAATGGAGACTCTATGCAACAATCCCAAAGCCTTTATCCGCCCCAGCCCCAGCGCAGGGTCTCTGGGAGGAGTGGCCCGTAAGACCAGGGAGACGATTCTGCTGTGCGAGGCGGCCGGTTACGACGTGGTGCTCATAGAGACAGTTGGGGTGGGGCAGTCGGAGACAGCGGTCCATTCCATGAGTGATTTCTTCCTTCTGATATTGATATCGGGGGCCGGTGATGACCTTCAGGGAATTAAGCGCGGCGTCATGGAGATGTCGGATCTGATAGCGGTCAACAAGGCCGACGGCAATAATGTCGAGAAGGCCAATATGGCAAGAGCCTTGTACGCCAACGCATTGCATCTGTTCCCTCCTACAGGCTCAGGGTGGACGCCTACGGCTCTTACCGCCTCGTCAGTGGAAAAGACAGGCCTGGAGGATATATGGGCCATGATGGAGAAATATTTTGCCCTGGTGAAAGGTAACGGATATTACTGGCACCGCCGCAGGGAGCAGGACAGGTACTGGATGTACGAGACGGTCAACAGCGCATTGAAGGATATGTTCTACGACAATCCGTCGGTGGCGGCTGCCCTGCCGGATTATGAGCAGGCGGTTCTTGACGGTAAGATAGATTCTTTCTCGGCGGCCGGGGAACTTCTGAAAATATACGGCAGATGATCTGGCACGCGGTCAAGGATGTATTGCTGAACGCCTATCTTATCACCAGCCTTGTCGTGGTGATGATGATAATGATAGAGTACGTCAATGTGGCTTCGGCCGGACGCTGGTTCGGACGCCTGCAGGGTTCTCCTCTGCGTCAGGTGCTTGCCGGCTCTCTGCTGGGCCTTATTCCTGGATGTATAGGGGGTTTTGCGGCGGTGTCGCTGTATTCGCACGGTATTATCAGCATGGGTGCCCTGGTGGCGGCCATGATATCTTCTTCCGGAGACGAGTCTTTCGTGATGCTGGCGATGATACCGGGACAGGCTATGGCTTTGTTCGCCGTGCTCTTTGTCCTCGCTGTGGTCTGCGGTCTTATTACGGACCGTATTTTCAGAAAGCATCCTATAAGGGTCGTGTGCGATCCCGGTTTCGAAATACATGATGCCAATAAAGGCGAGTTTCCGAAAATATTCAGATTGTCATCTTACAGGGGAATGCGTCATGCCGGATGGGAGAGGCTGGTGCTTATAGCTGCGATTCTGATATTCACTGCGGCCGTGTTTTCCGGAGTGCTGGAGCACGAGCATGCGGCTGAAGAGACGGCGGCATCATGGCTTCCTTTCAATTTCCTGAGCGAGAGATGGATGAATATCATTTTCGCAGTGCTCAGCCTTTTCGTGGCCATATTGGTGGCCGCTTCTTCCGAACATTTTGTCCGGGAGCACCTCTGGCATCACGTGGTGCGCAAGCATGCCCTCAGGACATTTCTGTGGACGGCGGGGGCGCTGGCGGTGATAGCCCTGGGCATGCGCTACGTCGATATGGGAAGCTGGCTGCGGGACAATACGTATTATCTGCTGATACTGGCCGCTCTTGTGGGTATGATACCGGAGTCAGGTCCGCACATGGTCTTCATATCCCTTTTCGCAGGCGGCTACGTGCCGTTCTCGGTGCTGCTTACCAGCTCCATGTCGCAGGACGGTCATACCTCCCTGCCTCTGCTGGCGTCCAGCACCCGGAGCTTTTTCGTGGCCAAGGTGCTCAATGCTGTATTCGCAATAGTAATAGGCAGTGTGTTCTATCTCGTCGGTTTGTAAATTGAAATAGTGGAAGTATGGCAAAAAATTGCAGGGCATATCCAATTAATTTCTATATTTGTAAGTTGTACAAATTCATTTATTAGATGGCATCGATTAACGGATTATTGAAGAAACTGTTCGGCTCCAAGGCCGAGAGGGACATGAAGCAGATAAAGCCCATTCTGGAAAAGGTGCTGGCTGCGTATGACCGTATTGACAAACTCTCGGATGATGAGTTGAGAGCTGAGACAGAAAGGATAAAAAGTGTAATAAGCAGTAAGATAGCAGCGGACGAGGAACGTAAGAAGTCGTTGCGCTCCCAGCTGGAGGATGTGGAGATAGCCGTGGAGAAGAAAGAGGCTCTGGCTACAGAGGTGGACAAGCTGACGAAGAAGATAGACGAGGAGATAGAGGAGGTGCTGATGGAGGTCCTGCCTGATGCGTTCGCCGTGATGAAATCCACCGCAAGACGCTTCAAGGAGAAAGAGGTGATAGAGGTGACGGCTACTGATATGGACCGTGAGTTCAGCGCCAGACATGACTATGTCAGGATAGAGGGGGACAAGGCCTGTTGGAGTCATACATGGCTGGCAGGAGGCAATCCTATTACCTGGGATATGGTGCATTACGACGTACAGCTCATAGGCGGTATCGTCCTGCATCAGGGAAAGATAGCCGAGATGGCAACCGGTGAGGGAAAGACCCTGGTCGCTACTCTGCCTGTGTTCCTCAATGCCCTGGCGGGAAAAGGTGTCCACGTGGTCACTGTCAATGACTACCTCTCCAAGCGTGACTCTGAGTGGATGGGGCCCCTGTACGAGTTCCACGGACTCAGGGTGGACTGCATCGACAAGCATCAGCCCAACTCTGCCGCGCGCCGTGCCGCATACCGTGCGGATATCACATTCGGAACCAACAATGAGTTCGGCTTCGACTATCTGCGTGACAATATGGCCATAGACAAGAACGACCTGGTTCAGCGCAAGCATCACTATGCCATAGTCGACGAGGTGGACTCCGTGTTGATTGACGACGCGCGTACGCCTTTGATTATATCCGGACCTGTTCCCCGCGGAGATGACCAGCAGTTCGTGGAGTTCAAGCCATATGTGGAGAGACTTTACAATGCGCAGAAGCAGTTGGTCACCAAGCTGCTGACCGATGCGAAGAAACTAATATCCGAAGGCAATGAGACGGAGGGTGCCAAACTGCTGCTCAGGGCGCACAAGGGACTCCCCAAGTACAACCCTCTCATCAAGTTCCTTTCCGAGCCGGGTATGAAGCAGCTCCTGCAGAAGACGGAGAATTTCTATATGCAGGACAACAACAAGCAGATGCATCTGATTACCGACGACCTTTATTTTATAATTGAGGAACAGAACAGAAGTGTCGAGATGACCGACAAGGGTAACGACCTGATCGCTGCCAGTGTGTCCGATGACAGATTTTTCATCCTGCCCGATATAGGAAGCGAGATATCTGAGCTGGAGAAGCAGGACCTTACTCCTGAGGACAAGCAGGCTAAGAAGTCGGCCCTGCTGGCTGATTATGCCCTGAAGGCCGAGCGCGTGCATACTGTGACGCAGCTCCTTAAGGCCTACGCCATGTTCGAGAGGGATGTGGAGTACGTGGTGATGGACAACAAGATAAAGATTGTGGACGAGCAGACAGGACGTATCCTCGAAGGACGCCGCTACTCGGACGGTCTGCATCAGGCCATCGAGGCCAAGGAGAATGTGAAGGTGGAGGCGGCGACTCAGACATTCGCCACCATTACCCTTCAGAACTATTTCAGGATGTATCACAAGCTGGCCGGTATGACCGGTACGGCGGAGACTGAAGCCGGAGAGTTCTGGTCGATATACAAGCTTGATGTGGTGGTGATTCCGACCAACCGTCCTGTGATACGTAAGGACGAGGATGATATCGTATACAAGACCAAGAAAGAAAAATACAATGCGGTCATCAAACGAATAGTGGACCTGACGGAGGCCGGACGTCCGGTGCTGGTCGGAACCACTTCCGTGGAGATATCCGAGCTGCTCAGCAAGATGCTTAAGCTCCGCGGCATCAAGCATAATGTTCTTAATGCCAAGCAGCATGCCCGTGAGGCCGAGATAGTGGCCCACGCCGGTGAGGCGTCCACCGTGACCATCGCCACCAATATGGCCGGCCGTGGTACCGATATCAAGCTGGGTCCCGGAGTCAAGGACGCGGGCGGTCTGGCCATTATAGGTACCGAGAGGCACGACAGCCGTCGTGTGGACCGTCAGCTCAGAGGTCGTGCCGGCCGTCAGGGAGACCCCGGCTCATCAGTCTTTTACGTATCGCTGGAGGACAACCTTCTCCGTCTTTTCGGTGGAGACAAGATGGCCTCGTTGGTGGACAAGATGGGACTGCAGGAAGGCGAGCCTCTTCAGCACAGCCTGATGTCCAAGTCTATCGAGAGAGCTCAGCGCAAGGTGGAGGAAAATAACTTCGGTATACGAAAGAGACTTCTCGAATACGACGATGTGATGAACTCCCAGAGAGAGGTGATATACAACAAGCGCCGCAACGCCCTTTACGGAGAGCGCATCGACGTGGATGTTATGAATATGATCGGTGACTGCTGCGAGGTTTTGGCCGACAGGTCTGAGGAGATGGATTACGATGAGTTCAAGATAGAGGTTATGAAGAGCCTGTCGATAGACCCGGCTTTCGATGCCGACTTCTATAAGAACGCATCCAGGGAGAAGATTTCCGAGGCTCTCAACGAGCAGATAAAGAGTGAGTACCAGCAGCGCAGCGATGCCATGGTGGCTCAGGCATGGCCTATAATCAAGGCCATATGCGAGCGTCAGGGCGCCCAGTATGAGAATGTGGCCGTGCCTGTGGGCGACGGAACCAAGGTTATGCGTGTGCTTGTGAACCTCAAGAAGGCATATGAGAGCAAGGGCAAGGAACTGGCCAGGGCTGTCAGCAAGACCATTACTCTTGTCATGATAGACGAGGTCTGGAAGGAACATCTCAGGGATATGGATGACCTTAAGCAGTCCGTGCAGAATGCGACATATGAGCAGAAGGATCCTTTGCTCATATATAAGTTCGAGAGCTTCAATCTCTTCAAGAGTGTGATAGAGCGCATAAGCCGGGAGGTGGTCACCTTCCTGCTCAGGGCGCATATTCCCGTAAGGGAGAATGCTCCGGGCGAGGTCCGTGAGGCTGAGCGCCGCCGCACAGACATGAGCAATATGCATACGTCGAGGACCGATATGGTGACCAACGGCGGCGAGCCGAAGAGCAATGCGCCCGTGCGCGCCGAGAAGAAGGTAGGACGTAATGATCCGTGCCCCTGCGGTTCCGGCAAGAAGTACAAGAACTGTCACGGCAGATTTGAGAATAATTAAAATGCAATAGAATATGGATAGATTTGACATAATAGTAGTGGGCTCCGGCCCCGGAGGATACGTGGCGGCTATACGTGCTGCCCAGCTTGGTAAATCGGTCGCAGTGATCGAGCGTTCGGAAATCGGCGGTATATGCCTCAACTGGGGATGTATACCCACAAAGGCTCTTCTTAAGAGCGCGCAGGCCTACACCTATGCGCTTCATGCTGCCGAGTATGGCTTCGAGGCATCTGAAGTGAAGGCCGATGTCACTAAAATGGTCGAGCGCAGCCGCGGTGTGGCTGCCCAGATGTCCAAGGGAGTGGAGTTCCTGCTGAAGAAGAACAAGATAACGCTTATTCACGGAGATGCCGTGCTCAAGAGCGGACATACAGTGGAAGTCAATGATTTCGAGGCAGGAAACAAGACAGTTTACGAGGCCGGCCACATAATTCTCGCTGTCGGCTCAAGAGCCAATTCGTTGCCGTTCGCACCTATTGACGGGGAGAAGATTATATCCTACCGTCAGGCCCTGGTGCCGGACAGACTGCCTAAGAGCATGGCTGTTATCGGTTCCGGTGCTATTGGAAGCGAGTTTGCGTTTTTCTACAGAAGTCTCGGTGTGGAGGTCTATCTTATCGAGTATCTTGACCGCATACTTCCTCTTGAGGACGATGACGTGTCGGCTCAGATCAACCGTTCTTTCCGCAAGGCCGGTATGAAGGTGATGACGTCCGCTCAGGTCAAGAGCGTGGATACCACCGGTGATGTGTGCAGGCTTACTGTGGAGACTAAGAAGGGAACTGAGACCATAGAGGCAGAGACGGTGCTTTCGGCCGTGGGCGTGATTCCCAACACGGACTTCCTCGGTCTGGAAGAAGTAGGTGTCGAGATGGTAAAGGGCAGTAAGATCAAGGTGGATCAGTACTACCGTACCAATGTCGAGGGCGTCTACGCCATCGGAGATATCATTCCTACCCAGGCGCTGGCTCATGTGGCCTCGGCAGAGGGTATCTGTTGCGTGGAGGCTATATGCGGTCTCAATCCCAAGCCCATAGACTACGGCAATATCCCGGGATGTACGTATGTCTCTCCCGAGGTGGCGTCTGTAGGTATGACGGAGAGGGCTGCTAAGGAAGCCGGCATAGACTATAAGGTCGGCAAGTTCTTCTTCCTGGCTTCCGGCAAGGCCGTGGCCGCCGGAGAGAAGGACGGATTCGTTAAGCTGGTGGTGGATGCCGCCACTGACAAAGTGCTTGGAGCGCATCTGGTGGGAGCCAATGTGACCGAGATGATATCCGGCATCGTCACCGGACGCAACATGGGCATGACCGCCTCAGACATAATTCATTCAGTACATCCTCATCCTACTATGAGCGAGGCTGTTATGGAGGCAGCCGAAGCTTCGCACGGAGAATGTGTACATCAGTAAGAAACAATTTATAAAAGTCAATATCATGGCAAAAGCAGAAATAGTACCTCAGGCGAATGAACTTTGCCGCATTTCAAAGGGAACCCGTATCACCGGTGTGATGGTCTCTTCAGCAGACATCAGAATCGACGGAACATTCGAAGGAACAGTCTATACCAAAGGAAAGCTGGTAATAGGAGAGGCCGCCCATGTCAAGGGTAAGGTCTTCTGTCAGAACTGCGACCTGTGGGGACATGCGGAAGGAGAGGTCTACATCGAGGACCAGATTAACTTCAAGGCCAATTCCAACTTCTCCGGAGACCTTAAGACACCCAAGCTCGGCATCGAGGTGGGTACCATCTTCAACGGCTCCTGCCACATCATCACCAAGGAGGAGTATACCAAGAGCCTCAATGAGGTAGTGGACCTTAAAGGTGCGCAGAGGCCCGTAGAACCCGCTCCCCAACCCTCCAAGAAATAACCCCTGCCCCAGTCCCTGATCCCCTGCTCGCCACTACCTCTGTCCCCGGTATCTGTAATCGTTCTTTCTACGTAAATTATTGTACAACAGTAAGCTGCGTGAAATACGGCGAAACAGATAAGGGGTGTAAATGCGGATTTCGGGTGAATTCTCCCTGTATCTGTTAAGGCATTGTGGTGGCAAGTATCTGAATACGTGTGCGTTATGAGCGATAGCGGATTACAGATAGTGAGGTGTAAATGTTACCTTCTTGATGGATAATGTATTATAAAAAAGGTGCCCGGTAGTTTGAAACAACATCGGGCACCTTTTAAAATACTAAGTGTCAGAATTTTAGTTTTTTGATAAATTGAGCCGGCCCCGCTCTTTCTGTTCTTAATCCTCCAGGTAGGTTATCTGCCAGTTACCGACTCTTACCGGGCATCCATCGCTGTTCATCTCGTACTCGAAAATTTCAGGAGAGTCCCATGTGCAATAGGTCTCAGACTCGGGCAGGTTGTCGTTCCGTTTTCCCCAGAATCCGAAGATGCCGAGGAAGGGCATGGACATGTTTATGGGCAGTGTCTCCAAAATATAGTAGGCGTTTGTCACCAGCGCAGTTATGTCAATGTTCGTGTTGTTCGGCTGTGAGGTGTACCGTATAGAGGTGCTCATCATGCATTCGATATAGGTCATGTTGCCCTGGCTCCATTCTACATCGATGTCGGTCTCCTCGTTGTCGTAACTGCTGATGTATGTGCCGCCCATAAGGCGGTTTATGCCGTCATACTCCAAGGAGAGGTTTTCAAGACCTGTTATTTTGCCGGTCTCGTCAAGCTCTGCCCGCAAACGTTCAGACATGTGACCGTTCTCAGGATTCTCCATGAGGATGGAGATGTAACTGTCGCCGTAGGAGAAAATGAGCTTGTAACTGCTCCCGTTGGCGGGGCGGCCGTCGTAGAAGTCAACGGTCTTGATTCTATCATATCGGTCGTAGTCCAAAGTACATGACATTCTTACAGAACCGTCATCTTTAAAAGACGTGAGTGTTTCCACTTTCCTGCCCTCCGGGGCTGTGTATCCGTTGACGGCATCTTCCGGGATTGCCTGGCTGCCGCCTTCAGATTCATTATCAAAGAGCGAGCATCCCTGTGCCGAGCATATTGCGGCAACAGCGAATGCGGTTGATGCAATTATAGTATAGATTCTGTTTTTATTCATTTTCATAATCATTAGGTATCTTTCCTTTGTATTCTACAGTCAATTCTATGCCGGAGGATGTGACTCCTGAGAACTCGATGCTGTAACTGCCGCTCCGGCTTTCGCTTATAGTCAGGGTGCCATCGGACGGATAGTAGTTGGTACCCGGGTCATTAAAGCTTTCTCCAGTCGAGAACAGGGCATCGAATTGCTCTCCAATGCTGAATGTTCCGATTGGAAAGTAGCCGTATTCCTGAAAAATCCCGTCGGTAGACAGATCAAAGCGGGCAAGAGATCCATTCCCGGTTTCCGGCGCACCCTCCGAATATACGACAATGCTGCAGGAAGATATACTCGGCATTGCGTAGGCTCCTCCGGTATTCCAGTAGTCTTGTCCGATACGTATCTGCCCGGAACTGGATACGGAGTCTTTGTCACATCCGGTGACAGTAACGGATATGAGCATTAAAAGAAAAAAGGTTTTTTTAATCATATAAAAGAACATTAAGAACTCCTTGGTGTTATAAGGTTTCTGTAAAGTTGCAAAGCCGACCCGGCAAGGATAAAATGAAGAAGTTCAGGGTATTGCCGGGCGGCTTGTAATTATGTGTCAGAGTGTTTAGAACAGATATGTGAGGGATATGGAGAAAGGCTTGTTGAGCTTTGTTTTCCAGGGATCGTCCTTGAAGATATCGGTGAGTCCCCAGTCTCCGCCGAGCATGAGCTGCAGGCCCTTCCATCTAACGCCGGCACCTACGCCCCAGAGCATGTTGAAGCGGTTCAAATCACTGTCCTTACCGTACAAACTCTCTTTTTCAGTCTCACCCATATATGAAGCTTTCTCTGTATATGCCAATGAGATATCAAAACTGGGACCGGTGTATAGGAAGATGCTCAGGTCCGGGATAATCTCATAACGGTACTGAATCCTCAGAGGTATGGACAGGGAGTGCTCGGAGGATGACAGAGATATTACATCATCTTTATAAGTTGACGTTGACATGTCGTAGTAAAGTCCGGTCTGCAGGCCGATGCCGTAACGGAACTCAGGGGCCCAGTAGAAGCCGATTCTGAGTGCGGCGGATGATTTTTTGCTTTCATCATCTCCCATATAGCACCACGGATATTTATCCTCGTCTTTGTCTTTCATCTGCTTGCTTGTATAGCCTGCAGAGATACCGAATGTGCGTTTCTCCCCCTGCGGTTCCAGATTGAATCTCAGTTTGTCACTGTTCGTTTTAGGAGTGGCTGCAACGGTGGCGACGGCTGTTGTATTCTCCGGGGCTGCGGTAACTGCTACGGTGCTTTCAGGTGCCGCATTGAATGCCTGAACGTCGCCGTTGGCATATATGATGGAGGAGACCTCTGCGATGTTCAGCGTAAAGGTGGGACCGTCCAGGTAAGATGCTTTTTTGTACGAGATTTCCGTAGATGATACGTTTACAATCTTGGCGTCAATCCTTTCGGAGTTCTTTAAGACGATGATGTCCTGTGCGGATGCAATCATCAGGGATGCCGTCAGAGCCAGCATCAGTGCTAATAACTTTTTCATTGCTTTTGTATGTGTTAATTAAATGAACGTTTAATTTGGCACAAAGTTAAAAATTTTAACCATAAATCTGACAATATTTTACGGATTTGTCACATCGTGCTGAAAAACGTTCGTTTAATTAGTACTCCAAGCAATTTATGTGGTCCTTGATTTTGTATTCGTTGCGTGTGGTTTTGGAGCGCAGCGACAAAGTCTCCCCGTCGGGGAGGTTTGGAGGGGGTGGAACACAACAGTGGCGCACGCGGCCGTAGCAGAGAAGATCAGTCCTTCTATTTTACTACTTCCTTGATTTTATATTCGTTGCGTGTGACACTGTTCCTGGATATCAGCTCGCCGAGGAATCCGGTGAGGAAAAGCATCGCTCCGATAAGAATCGCCACGAGAGCCAGGTAGAAAAGAGGCTGGTCGGTCACATACCGGAATCGCAGTCCGTTGACCTGCGAGATAATCTTGTCGATAATCAGCCACAGGGCGATGACGAAGCCTATGAGGAAGAATACTATGCCCCAGACTCCGAAGATGTGCATGGGCTTCTTGCCGAAGCCGGAGAGGAACCATATGGTCATCAGGTCCAGGAAACCGTTGAAGAAACGGCTCATGCCGAACTTGCTCTTTCCATATTTGCGCTTGCGGTGGACGACTACCTTCTCTCCGATCTTGGTGAAACCGGCGTTCTTGGCTATGTAGGGGATATAACGGTGCATGTCCCCGTAGACCTCTATCTCCTTTACCACATCACTCCGGTAAGCCTTCAGTCCGCAGTTCATGTCGTGCAGCTTGAGACCGGTGACTTTCCTGGCTGTGAAATTGTATATTTTCGAAGGTATGTTCTTTGTGAATGTGTTGTCGTGACGCACTTTTTTCCAGCCGGACACCAGGTCATAGCCGTCCTCTTTAATCATGCGGTACAGCTCGGGTATTTCGTCCGGACTGTCCTGAAGATCGGCGTCCATGGTGATGACCACGTCTCCGGCGGCTTCGCGGAATCCGGTCTGCAGGGCGGCCGACTTGCCGTAATTGCGGCGGAAGCTGTAGGCGCGGATATGGGGATTGACATCGGAGAGTTCTTTGATTGTATCCCATGAGCCGTCGTCGCTGCCGTCGTCTATCATCAGTATCTCGTACTCGATGTCTGCGATAGGTGATTGGGCGATTGCTCTGTCAATCCATTCGACGAGCTCCCTGAGGGACTCGTTCTCGTTGTACAGGGAAATTATGATTGAAAGGTCCATTTTATTGTTCGGTTTCTTCGGTTTTGAATGGATTGCTGTCGTTCTTGCGGGCAAATGAGGCAAGAATGGCGGAAACTATCAGGCCGCAGAAGATACAGTTGATGAATTGTGACACTGTTATGGCAAAAGGCATGGCCCTCAGCATGGTGTCGTAATCTATGGCCGCCGGCACGCCCATGCTTTCGTACATGCTGAATACCTGGTCCAGCAGGCCGGCCATGGCATCAGGAAGGATAACCGTGTATGTAAGCAGGACGAACAGGGTGCATACTATGGCCGAGAATGTGCATGTGGCCATACCGAAGCCGAATGACTGTCCGTAGGATATGTTTTCCCAAGAGTCGGCGTTGCGTCTTATTGCATAATATAGAATGTATACTGATAGGCAGAGTTTTATGACGTTCAGCAGGACATTTGCCAATGCCGGCATCTGCCATATGCTGGTGGCCATGTTTATTATTACGGAAACACTTGAGAGTATCAGACCGTATTTGGCGGCCTCAGACCAGTTAAGTTTGTAGTTCATGTCTGAATTAGTTGGATTTGACTGCAAATTTAGTAATTTTGCAGTTTGGATTCAAGCAAGAATGAAAATTATTCTGTTATGATAGAAATAACATTTCCTGACGGCAGTGTCAGAAGCTATGAAAAGGGTATCACTCCCTATCAGATCGCGGAGCAGATATCTCCGCGTCTCGCAGGCGAGGTGCTTGCGGCATCATTCAATGGAAAAGTAATAGACCTTGAGCTTCCCCTTACGGAAAGCGGTCAGCTCAAGCTTCATAAATGGGAGGATCAGGAGGCCAAGTCCACATTCTGGCACTCGTCGTCCCATCTGATGGCCGAGGCTTTGGAGCTGCTCTATCCCGGCATCAAATTCGGTATCGGCCCCTCGATTGAGAACGGATTCTATTATGACGTGGATCTGGGAGAGCGTACTATCACTGACTCGGATCTCAAGAAGATAGAGGACAAGATGATAGAGCTGGCCCGTCAGAAACAGCAATTCGTACGCAAGGAAGTATCCAAGGCCGAGGCCATGGACACCTATACTAAGAAAGGCGACGAGTACAAGTGCGATCTCATCGGAGGTCTCGAGGACGGTACCATCACCTTCTACACCAACGGCAGCTTCACCGACCTGTGCCGCGGGCCCCATCTCAGGGATACCTCTGTCATCAAGGCCGTCAAGCTGACCTCCATCGCCGGAGCATACTGGAGGGGTGACGAGCACAACAAGATGCTCACCCGTATCTACGGCATCACCTTCCCCCAGAAGAAGATGCTCGACGAGTACATTGCCCTGATGGAGGAGGCCAAGAAGAGAGACCACCGCAAGATAGGCAAGGAGCTGGAGCTGTTCACATTCTCTCCGAGGGTCGGAGCCGGTCTGCCTCTGTGGCTGCCCAAGGGAGCCGCCCTGCGCGAGCGTCTGGAGATGTTCCTGCGCAAGGTGCAGAAGGCCTACGGCTATCTGCCCGTAATCACTCCTCATATCGGACAGAAGGAACTCTATGTGACATCCGGTCACTACGCCAAGTACGGCGCCGACTCCTTCCGTCCCATCACTACTCCCCAGGAGGGCGAGGAGTTCCTGCTCAAGCCCATGAACTGTCCTCACCACTGTGAGATATACCGCAGCAAGCCCCATTCGTACAAGGATCTGCCCATCCGTTTAGCTGAGTTCGGCACGGTGTACCGCTACGAGCAGAGCGGCGAGCTGCACGGACTGACCCGTGTGCGCGGATTTACACAGGATGACGCCCATATCTACTGCCGTCCCGACCAGCTCAAGGAGGAGTTCTGCAAGGTCATCGACATTGTGCTCTACATCTTCAAGACCCTCGATTTCGATGAGTATATCGCTCAGGTATCCCTGCGTGACAAGAACGACCGCAGTAAATATATAGGTACCGACGAGAACTGGGAGAAGGCCGAGCAGGCCATCATCGAGGCCGCTCAGGAGAAGGGTCTGAAGACCATCGTGGAGTACGGCGAGGCCGCGTTCTACGGCCCCAAGCTCGACTTCATGGTCAAGGACGCCATCGGACGCCGCTGGCAGCTGGGAACCATCCAGGTGGACTACAACCTGCCCGAGCGCTTCGAACTCGAGTATACCGGTGCGGACGACAAGAAGTACCGTCCCGTGATGATACACCGTGCTCCTTTCGGCTCGATGGAAAGGTTCGTGGCCGTGCTCATAGAGCATACAGGAGGCAAGTTCCCTCTGTGGCTTACGCCCGAGCAGGCGGTCGTACTGCCTATCAGTGAAAAATATAACGATTACGCAAAAAAAGTTTGCGAATTGCTTAATAATTACGATATTCGCGCCTCAGTTGACGAGCGTAACGAGACTATCGGCAAGAAAATCAGGGAGAACGAGCTCAAGCGTATCCCCTTCCTGCTGGTGGTCGGCGAGAAGGAGGCCGAGAACGGAACCGTCTCCGTACGCCGTCAGGGTGAGGGAGACAAAGGCTCCATGACCCCTGAGGAATTTGCTGCCAAGGTCAACGAGGAAGTAAAAAACATGATTAACTAAAACTTTAAAGGAGGACCACTTTATCGCAACACCTGTAAAAAAGCGCCCTTATACGGGTGCTCCCAGGCCCAATACACAGCAGAACAACAATGCGGAGGGCCGCAACAACAATGGAAACGGCAGCCGTCAGCCGGCAAAGGACGACGGACCCAGGGTCAATGACGGGATTACGGCACCTAAGGTAAGGCTTGTGGGAGACAATATCCCTCAGCCCGGTATCTATCCATTGCGGGAGGCTCTGAGGCTTGCAGAGAGTCTCGAGCTGGATTTAGTGGAGATTTCCGCCAAGGTGGATCCGCCTGTCTGCAAGATCATAGACTACCAGAAGTATGTCTATCAGCAGAAGAAGAAGGCGAAGGAGATGAAGTCCAACGCCTCCAAGGTGGTGATAAAGGAAATCCGCTTCGGTCCCAACACCGATGAGCATGACTTCCAGTTCAAGCTCAAGCACGCCATAAACTTCCTGCAGGAAGGCTCGAAAGTAAAGGCGTACGTGTTCTTCAGGGGCCGTTCGATACTCTTCTCCGAGCAGGGAGAGAAACTGCTGCTGCGTTTTGCTCTTGAACTGGAGGAGTACGGAAAGGCAGAGCAGATGCCGAGGCTGGAGGGCAAGAGGATGATAATGATGATCGCTCCTGTAAAGAAGAAATAACCGTTTTGTAACTTTTATAGTTTAACTAAATTTATTGTAACAATGCCCAAAATGAAGACCAACTCCGGTGCCAAAAAGCGCTTCGTGCTTACCGGAACTGGAAAAGTGAAGAGAAGACACGCTTATCACAGCCACATTCTCACCAAGAAGACGACAAAGCAGAAAAGGAACCTCAACAAGGTCGTCGTAGCAGATGCCTGCGACACCAAGAGGATCAAGGAAATGATTGTCGCCTAAGTTTAAAATTATTGTTTAACTGAATGTCCCAGCAGAAAAAGTCTCTCGAAAGGGGAGAGCGCTGACATTCTTAAAATCAAAAAGTGTAGTATGCCAAGATCAGTGAATTCGGTGGCCTCAAGAGCACGCCGTAAGAAAATTCTCAAACAGACCCGCGGTAATTTCCTTGCAAGGAAAAATGTCTGGACAGTAGCCAAGAATACCTACGAGAAAGGTTTGGGCTATGCATACCGCGACCGTAAAGCCAAGAAACGCAATTTCCGCTCGCTTTGGATTCAGCGTATCAACGCTGCTGCCCGTGAGCACGGTATGAACTACTCACAGTTCATCG
>DXAT01000087.1 GCA_019116965.1 Candidatus Coprenecus pullistercoris | reverse complement strand
CATTTGTCCCCGAGCAGGAGGGAGTCGCACTGGGAGTAGTTGCGGGCGTTCTCGGCCCCCGGCAGGATCTTGACCAGACCCCGATAGCTGTTCTGGCTGTGGCCGGCGGAGATGCCCTTGCTGATGATGCGGCTGTGGGTGTTGCGGCCGATGTGGATCATCTTGGTGCCGGTGTCGGCCTGCTGGTAATTGTTGGTGACGGCCACCGAATAGAACTCGGATACGGAGTTGTCGCCTTTGAGTATAGTGCTGGGATATTTCCAGGTAATGGCCGAGCCGGTCTCGACCTGAGTCCAGAAGAGCTTGCTGTTAACGCCCTTGCAGATGCCCCTCTTGGTGACGAAGTTGAAGATGCCGCCCCGTCCCTGCGCATCGCCGGGATACCAGTTCTGGACGGTGGAGTATTTGACCTCGGCATTGTCCAGAACGACTATTTCCACGACTGCGGCGTGCAACTGGTTCTCGTCCCTCATAGGTGCGGTGCAGCCTTCGAGGTAGCTCACGTAGGAGCCTTCGTCGGCCACGATGAGGGTGCGCTCGAACTGACCCGTACCGCGTGCATTGATGCGGAAGTAGCTGGATAGCTCCATGGGGCAGTGTACGCCCTTGGGGATGTAGCAGAAGGAGCCGTCGGAGAAGACTGCCGAGTTGAGGGCCGCATAGTAGTTGTCCCCGATAGGCACCACCGATGCCAGGTACTTGCGCACCAAGTCGGGATAGTCGCGCACGGCTTCGGAGAACGAGCAGAAGATGATGCCCTTCTCGGCCAGTGACTCGCGGAACGTGGTCTTGACTGATACGGAGTCGAACACCGCATCCACCGCAGTGCCGGCCAGCACGCTTCTCTCGTGCAGGGGGATGCCGAGCTTGTCAAAAGTGGCCATCAGCTCGGGGTCGATCTCCTTTTTCTCCGTAGCCTTCTTGGGCGCGGCGAAATAGATGATGTCCTGGAAATCTATCTCGGGAATATCCAGATGGGCCCACGTGGGCATCTTCATGGTCAGCCACTTGCGGTAGGCCTTCAGGCGGAAGTCGAGGAGCCACTGCGGCTCGCCCTTCTTCTCCGATATCAGCCGTATAATGTCCTCGTTCAAGCCCTTGGGGATGAACTCCTGCTCCACCTGCGTCTCGAAGCCGTGCTTGTACTCGGCGGAGCCTATATCTTTAAGTATGTCGTCTTTCTCGCTCATATTGTCTTTGCCTTCTGCAAAAGTCAGACCGCAAAGATGAGGATTTTTCCTTTATCTTTTGCCTTGACCGACCGATTTTCGGAATGTCAGTCAAGGTGCTGCTGGAGATATGCCTTGACGGAAGCAATGTCCTTGACTTTTTCGACTATCCTGCCGTCACTGTCTATCAGGAATATACCTCCGCCTCCGCCGTCAATACCGTAAAGTTCCCAGATACCCTCTGTCCTATCCAGATCATAAAGCTGAATCCAGGGATAACCGTCGGTCTCTATGGCCTTATGCATATCGTCGAGAGAATTGAACTCACCGGCCACGCCTATGACTGTAAAACCTTTATCCTTATATTGCTCATAGACCGGTATCAGTTCTATTGAGTGTCGTCTGCACGGCAGGCACCATGATGCCCAGCAGTCCAGCACGGCTATCCGGCCTTCAATCAGTTCCGAAAGCGAATATCTCTCACCGTCCAGAGCCGGCGCGCTGAAATCCGGAGCCGGCATCCCGGGACGGGTCCGTTCCATTGACGCCAGGAGTCTGTCCATACTGTTGACCGAACCGTTTCCCGGATATTTTTTACGGTACCTGTCAAGCAGGTCAAGTAAAAAGGTATCGACAGAGTCAGCTCCTCCCTGCATAAACATCTGAATCTGCGAAGATAGTAGCGTTTGAAGTTCTGTCAGTCCGGCTAAAGTCAGGTGTGCGCTCATCCGGTCCCTCCTCCACCGCTCATAATCGGATACAGCTGTAATACTGTCATAAACAGCATCGAGACGTTCATTCATAGCTATTACGACAGCCTCATTCTCCGAGCCTTCCTCAGGCCAGCCTCCGTGTGCGGATATCCATTTGTCTACATCATAGCTCAGTCTGTTGTAAGGTTCGTATATTCTATACCACTCATTTCTGTAAAGATACAGTTCCTCATTGTCCCTGCTTCCGGTCACTGCAGCACAGATGTCGCCATACTTGCTGGTGAAATGGAATTTTACGGGAACTCTGTCCGAAATAAAAGGAAATGTATAAAATGTATTGTCGGCGAAATCCGGCTCAAAGAACATCTCGTATTTTACGGCCGACGAGTCCTTGAAAGATATGCTGAATGCGCCCTTGTCAAGATAGGCATAAGCGACCGGCTCGTCAAAGCGGATATCGGCACCGTCCCTGTAAATGAGCACCAGCGAGCTGTCTGGATAGAAGTCCGCACCCTCGCCGCTGATGTTGACAGTATACACCTTTGATCTTTCGCAGGAAACAGCCATAAGCACAACTGCCGCCATGACCGACAATAACCGAATAGTCCTTTTCATAGAAAATGAATTTTAAATTTTGCCAAATATAGAAAAATTCAAGCTATTTTGCTATATTGGCGGTCTATTTAGCCACAGCAGCACATACGCAGATGGAACTTACCGCCATACAGAATATGATATACGAGGTGCGCGGTGTCAGGGTTATGCTTGACTTTGATCTCGCAGAGATGTATCAGGTCGAAACCAGAGTACTTAATCAGGCCGTAAAACGTAATATAGGACGTTTCCCTGAAGACTTTATGTTTCAGCTCAATACTAAGGAGTGGGATGCTATGTCGTCACAATTTGTGATGACATCCAGAATAAAAAGGCCCAAGACATCACTGCCATTTGCCTTTACCGAGCATGGTGTGATAATGCTGTCCAGTGTGCTTCGAAGCCCGGTTGCAGTTCAGGTAAGCATTGAGGTGTCCAGAGCGTTCGTGGCTATGCGCAACTACATTATGTCCACTAAAGTCGTTTCAGCGGAGCTGGCGGAAATACATGCAAAACTGGAATTGCTGGAGAAGAACGACGAGGAGAATATGGCTGCCGTCAATGATCTGTCCGAAGATGTGAGAAAGGAAATAGACGACATATATCATGCAATAGCGGAACTTTCCATACGCCCGGTGTCCGTTGAGGAAGCCAGAAAGAAAATCGGATTCAAAACAAAATAAATATTAGTTTTTTCAGATTTATGGCTACGGAAATATCATCAATAGGCAAGGAGGCCCTTCTGTCGCAGCTCTTCGAGGGCAGCGGCTGGATAAATGAGCGGGGCTGCGCGTTCTCCGGTGAGGGGGACTTCAGCACGGTCCACAAGGTATTCATGGAAAAGGTGGATTTCGACTTGACGTACAATCCTCTGCGGCATCTCGGGCACAAGCTCGCCCTGAATGTTATCGGGGAGCTGTACGCCCGTTTCAGTTCTCCAGTGGGACTGGACATTATGGTGGCCCTGTCCAACCGTTTCTCGGCAGAGGACGTACAGGCTCTGTGGGAGGGCATTACGGCAGCAGCCAAGGAGCATGGTTTCAAGCATCTGGCTCTGGATCTGATTCCCTCGGCGGCCGGAATGGTGGTCAGTATGGCGGCATACGGTGTCGCCGCCAAGGATGTGGCTGAAAAGCGGAAGAAGGCTCAGTCGAAGGACTTGCTGGTTCTTAGCGGAGACCTCGGGGCTGCATATATGGGCCTGCACGTGCTGGAAAGGGAAAAAGCCGCTTTTCAGGGCACTCCCGCCGGAACTGAACCCAAACAGCCTGATCTTACCAAGTACAAGTACATCGTGGGAGAATATCTGAGTCCTTATCTCAAGCCCGGCATTCCGGGGCGGTTTGCAGAGGCCGGTATAGTGCCGTGCGGCGGATATTTTGTAACGAGAGGTCTGGGCGATGCCGCCAAGCGCATAGCTGCTGACACCGGTCTGGGAGTAAAAATCTACATAGGTAGGATACCCATTGCGTCGAAGACTTTCGAGATGGCTCAGGAGCTGAATCTGGACCCCATTACAGCCGCCGTAAACGGAGGGGACGATTATCGCATGCTCTATGTGGTGCCGATAGAGTTCCACGAGACGCTGCGCCGTGACTTCCAGGACTGGGACATCATCGGCCACCTCGCCCATTCAGATGTAGGCGAAGTCCTCGTCACTCCCGAAGGAGCCGAAATCGGCATCCACGCCCAAGGCTACGAACAATAATCAGGTATGAAAAAGCAGATTATCCATATAGACAATGCTGAAATCAGCCTTCTTCCGCAAGGACAGGAGGATTATATCTCATTGACGGATATGGCTCACAGTCAAATGCAAGAGCATATCATATTCCGGTGGATGAGCCTTAAAAGCACAATTGAATATATTGGCGAGTGGGAGGCATTGTATAATTCCAATTTTAATTATACCGAATTCGGTACAATTAGAAATGCCGCCGGCAGCAATAATTTTGTATTGTCTGTCAAGGCATGGATTGAACGCACAAACGCAATAGGCATCGTAGCAAAAACCGGAAGATATGGAGGAACCTACGCTCATAAAGACATAGCCTATCATTTCGGAATGTGGATCAGTCCTCGTTTCCAGTTATTGTTGGTAAAAGAGTATCAACGATTACAAGAAGAAAAACACAAGCAATTAGGTTGGACCGCAAAAAGAGAACTGTCAAAAATCAATTACCATATTCATACCGACGCCATAAAACAAAATCTCATTCCAGCCAAATTGACTTCCCGGCAAATATCATATGTCTATGCCAATGAGGCAGATGTTCTCAATGTTGCGCTATTCGGACAGACCGCCAGGGAATGGAGGGAGACACATCCTGATATGAAAGGCAATATAAGAGATTATGCTAGTATCAATGAACTGATATGCTTGTCTAATATGGAGAACTTAAATGCCGTATTTATCAATGACGGTATTCCGCAATCTGAAAGGTTGGTCAGGCTTAATCAAATTGCCATCCAACAAATGAAGGTGCTGGAAGAAGTAAACAACAGGAATTTGTTAAAATAGTTACTGAGATACAATGAAAAAGCATTTACTGTCCATTGCGGCTCTGTCATTTATGATTGTTGCGCCGGCTTTCTCTGCCTCGGCGCAGGAGGATTACCGGCCTTCGCCTGAGATTGTTCAGTCGCAGGAGCAGTTCCGTGAGAACCGTTTCGGAATTTTCATCCACTGGGGTATTTACTCCATGTACGGCCAGGGCGAGTGGGCTCTGAACTACAACGGGCTGACCCACGAGGAGTACAGCAAGATGGCCGGAGGCTTCTATCCCGCCGATTTTGACGCAGCCGAGTGGGTGAGCGCCATCAAGGCCTCCGGAGCCAGGTACATCTGCATCACTACCCGTCACCACGACGGCTTCTCGATGTTCGACAGCAAATGCACTGATTATGACATCGTGGACGCGACTCCTTTCAAGCGCGACATCATAGCCGAGCTGGCCGCCGAGTGCGAGCGTCAGGACATGCCTCTGCATTTCTACTACTCGCTGATAGACTGGGGCCGCACCGATGCGCCGCGCGGATGTACCGGGCAGGAGACCGGACGGCCCGAGGCCACCGACCCGGATACGTATTTTGACTTCATGAAGTGCCAGCTGACCGAGCTGCTGACCCGTTACGGCAAGGTGGGCTGCATCTGGTTTGACGGCAACTGGGACCATGAGGAGTGGGAGCAGCCCCTTGACTACCGTTATGACGAACTTTACCCGCTGATTCATGAACTCCAGCCCGGGTGTCTTATCGGCAACAACCATCACATTGCCCCCTATCCCGGCGAGGATATCCAGATATTCGAGCGCGATATTCCCGGCGAGAATACAGCCGGATGGCACAGCGGCGGAGGCAGCACGACCCTTCCTTTGGAGACCTGCCAGACCATGAACGGCTCCTGGGGCTACCGTATGCGCGACCAGAACTACAAGAGCGTGGATGAGCTGATACGCTATCTCGTCTCCACCGCCGGCCGTGATGCCAACCTGCTGCTCAATGTCGGCCCTCAGCCTGACGGCAATATCCCTGCAGCGGCTCTTGAACGTCTGGCGGCGATGGGCGAGTGGCTCGCAGTCAACGGCGAGACCATCTACGGCACCCGCAGCACCATGATGAAACCCCAGCCCTGGGGCGTGACCACCCACAAGGACAATAAGATGTGGCTGCATATATTCCCTGAGGATGCATTCAAGAACATACCCGACGGACAGATCTACGTGCCCTACAAGGACGGCCGGAGAGTCGCCTCTGTCACTCCCTTCGGCTCAGACACTAAGCTGGCCTTCAAACAATACAAGGAAGGCATCTTCGTCACCCTCCCTTCCGACATGCCATCCGACACCCCCGACTACATCGTCGAAATCACGTTCAAGTAGCAGTTCCGGCTGTCAGTCACTGTTTTGCGGAGTGGGTACTATGTCGAATTAGCTGATTGTCAGTCGATTGAAATAAAAGTACGCTCCCGAAAGCTCATTGCGAAGTGGCTTCGGGAGCGCATCGTTGTAGTATGTCGCTGATAATCAGAATGCGGAGAAGTTATATCGCTCCAGAGAACGAGAATGTTCGGGTTTAGTCGATGTGCAGGTCGCGGATGAGGGTGAGTTCGGTGGACTGCTCGCCGGTGCTGCCGCCCTTGGCTTGCACGCCGCACTGAATCTTGACAAAGTCGATGTATTTCAGGCCGGCCGGCTCACCGTCCCAGCGCACGGCATCGGAGATGCTGAATTTGTCGATGTCGGGATCGGTCGCACTCCAGTTATCGGCATAGCCCCAGTCAAACGGATGGCCTACCCATAGCGAACCGTTGCCGCTCTCATCCACAAGGCGGTCCTGAAGGCGGGTGCCGCGCAGAGTGTAGCTGTCGGCTGTAATCCATGCCGGATAGTATGAGTCCTGCCGGTGGAATGCCTTGAGGTAGTCGACGGTGCCTGAGTTTCCACGGTTGTCGGTCCACTCTACACTCATGCCGGGACCCGACGGACGGTAGTAGGTGACGGCATAGTCCTGCCAGGTCTCCGGCTTGCCGTATTCAGATCCGCGCAGCTCGTACCATGTCTCGTCGGGCAGGCCGTTGCCGTTCTCGTCCTGACTTACCCAGATAATGCCAGGCTCTGAGGACGAACTGTGGGCGTTGCCGGTAATCTGCAAATCTAAGGCACCTTCACCGTCGCTTTCCACACTGTGGTCGAAGCCGACGACGATGTAGCCGCCGAATGCCCCGAGCGACACGAACTGACCTTCCGACAGACGCTGGAAGGCATAGTCACATGCCTCGGCCGGCGTGGCTGCTGTATAGCCTTCGTTGATGAACTGGCCCGGAGCAGGGGTGTATTCAAAAACCCGTGAGATAAATGCATTGCTGAAGCCGTCAGCCGGGCGGAAATAGGTGCCCTCGGCAGGCAGTACAGCCACCGTCAGGTCCTGCGAGGCAGTGGTATAGGAGTTCCGCATGGTCACATTCACGGTATGGCTGCCCTCGGCGGCGAGGTCAAACACATACTCCGGTGTCTGGCCGCTCTGCACTTCGTTCCCGTCCACGCTCCAGATGTACACGGCATCGAAAGGATACTTGATATCCAGCGGCCGCAGCATCAGGCTCCGTCCGGTGCATATCCCGTATTCCGTCCGGTCAAATGTCCAGGAAAATGCCTCCCCCGGACTCAGCACTTCTACTGTAAACTCTATCTCGTCCGCTCCGTCCCGGTTCACGACCCGGAGTCCTGCGTCGAACATGCCGGTTTCTTCTGTAGGAAATGTGAAGACGGAATCAGTGGAGACCTCTTTTCCGTCCACAGTCCAGGAATAGGTGACGGGCAGGACGGAAGAAACCTCAGGCGCAAGCACTAAGATGGAGTCCTGCAGGACGGAGAAGCCTCCGATGGCTCCGGGCAGGGAAATCACGGGCGGATTCTGACCATAGACATCGATGCGTATCTCTGCTCTGTCCTCACCTGCTTGGTTGCTGACTGTCAACAGGAAATAGAAAGAGCCGGGTTCATCACCGGAGAATGTCAGAGAAGGCTCTTGGGAAACAGCCTCTCCGTTAAGTGTCCAGAGATAGACTGTACCGTCGGGGCAGTTCTCATACTCCGGAGTTACGGTGACAGGCTCATTGACAGCTGTCTCGTAAATCTGCTGTTCAAGCAGAATTACCGGAGGCAGAGAACTGCGCTGCTCCCTGCACCCGGTAAAAAAAAGAACTATTGAAAATATGAATGCAGAAAATATTTTTCTCATCAGAGACAATGTCACTTTCTTACAGTAACGTCATCATATGCGAAGTAGGCGGGGATGGCCATGCCGTATTCGTTGACTATCGAGGACTCGATGTTGAACTCCACTCTCAGAGCTTCGCCAAGTCCCTCGAGATTCCATTCGGTCCAGGCGTTGATGCTCTCGCCGTTCTCCATGAGGTAGAATTCGCTGGTACCGGTCTGAGTACTGTCTGCGCTGTATCCGGTAGCGGTGATTCTGACCCAGTCATCGGCTGTGCCGAGTGAATCGGCCATTCCGAGGAAATAGGAGGTATTGGTCACATACATGCTCTCTATGGTGCGTGCTACTCCGTCCTTGAAATAGAAGGAGCCGGTCACATTGGAGAATTCACTGGTGAAGCCGTTATGAACGCAGAAATTCTTGGATCCGTCGTGTCCGCTTTCCAGAGGGATGGCGAGCTGGATGGTATAGTCTGTGGTAGGGGCCTGTCCGGTATAGCCGGAGACTGCGTGTCCGCCGTTCCAGTATACCCTGGAGCCGTAGCTGTCACAAAGTTCGGAAGCCAGTTCTGTGTTGCCCTGATCGTACCAAGAGTAATCAGTGCCGAGATAGGTGTAATTGGCCTCGTCATACTCGCCGTAAAGCAGCGGTCCGCCGTACTGGGGATTGTCTATGAGAGCATCCCAGGAACTGCCCTCGAATGTCAGGACAGCGGTATTCTCCTCTGGATTGTCAATCGGGTTGTTGTCTTTCTCGCAGGATGCGGCGAGGACTACAGCGGCTGCTGCCGCAAGGGAAATTTTAAGAATGTGGTTCATTTTTATAAAATTTTAAAAATTTAAATTTGTTCCAATGGTTTTAACTGTTTGTTGGTAAATACTATGTGACCGGGTATGTCACCGGTGCGTGCCGACCACTTGCGGACACCGTCCTGTCCGTAGCAGTGTATGTATCCGGGAGTCACATGGTCCTTGGCATCGGTCAGGAAGATGTCTCCGTTTGCAGGATTGACGGCTATGCAGTAAGGAGTGATTATCCCGTCCTCGGTACCGTCGGTGATGAAGTTGCGTGTCTCCGTCACTCTGTCCCGGGTGTCGAACACAGCGTAGCCGGTCTGATAGTCCAGCGATATGTTGCTCCAGGAATGGGAGATAACGTACAGATAATCGCCGTAGACCGCCATGTCGCTGTTCTGGAGCAGCTCCAGCACCTCTACGACCTCGTCAGTGGAAGGGTCGATGATATATGTGGAGGACTGAAGGCCGTAATAGTCTCCTCTGGATGAGACATAAAGCATACCGTCGCCTCCCTTCTTTACCTGATGCAGGTTGGGGGCCACCTCTATCTCGTTGACTACCTCAAATGTGGCCAGGTCTATGACCGACACCGTGCTGTCGTAATCCGGAGCCATGTATCCGCCCGAGTTGGCCACATAGAGCCGGCCCGACACCACGGTCATCTCCTCCGGCTGGTAGCCTACGCCGCAGGTATCGACCACCTGCATAGTCACTGTATCTATCTTGGCCACATAGCCACGCCTGTACTCCGGGTCGAATTCCACGGCCCCGGCGTATGAGCTGACATACGCATATCCTCCGTCAAATGCTATATACCGGCAGTTGGGGACAGGTATCTCGGCGACATGTACGGCTGTCTCCACATCCATGACTTCCACGAGATTGGAACAGTTGATGACGGCGTAGAGCTTCCCGCCGTAGATGCCCAGGTCATTGCCCACGTCCCCGAGTTCCAGAGCCACACCCGGATTGCGCTCGGGATAGATATTGCGGGTATAGTCCCCCGTCCCGTAGTCGTAATAGTCCAGCGTGGCCTTGTTGCTGCCCATATTGCCCTCGTTGAGCAGGAAGAATCCCTTGATCTCTCCGCTCTCTCCGCCTCCGACATGGTCTTCCTCGCCCCGCAGGACAGGTTCTTCCTTACGGCAGGAGGACAGACATCCGGCAAGACAGACGGACAGCAGTCCGATAAAAACGATATTCGCTGCGTTTATTCTCATATTATGAAATTGACTTTAATCATGAAATTAGTGCCCGGCATCGGGTAGCACTGGACCACCTCGTATTGTTGGTTGAGTATGTTGTTTACCAAAAGTGTAGCCCTGAGTTCCCAGCCGTTGAACTCAAACGACTTGGTCAGGGACACATCGTGGGTGTACCAGGGCTGGGAATAGTTCTCCGGGATGTTGGCGACGGATTCATACCGCTCTCCTGTGTAGATGAAGCTGTAGTTGAGCGACCAGCTGCGCAGGGCGGCACCGAGTGTGACGGAGCAGCTGTGCAGAGGTATGTAAGGAACTTGTCCGCCGTACCACTCCGATGAGGGATCCGACAGGTCCCGGGCCCGCTGGAAAGTGTAGCTCACCCTCGGAGATACATCCACCGGCCCGAAGCGGAAATAACCCTGTGCGGCCAAGTCTGTTCCTAATATCTCCACATACCCGAGATTCATCATCGTCCAGCGGAACTGGTTGGAGGTAGGCATGGCCACTATCTTGTTGTCTATCTGGTTGAAATAAAAGTCACCCTGCAAGTCCACGCCTCTGAACCATCCGCTGCGGCGTATCAGCGACCAGGTGGCTCCGAAGTCGTACTGGACGGTCTCCTCCGGCTCCAGCCACGAGACACCGGTGAAGGTATAATAGAGGTCGTTGAAAGTGGGCATACGGTAAGTCTTTTTATAGAATGCCCTGAGCTCCAGGTCTATATTGCGGAACGGCTTCCATGAGGCAATTACCGACGGAGACAGATTGTGTCTGTCATCGACTTTGCCGCTGCCGGAGCGCAGCTCATCGTGGACGAATATGTACAGAAGCGATGCCGACAGCCTGAACCCTCCGAACTCAAAGGCCGTCGCAGCAGCTCCGTATGCCGAGTAACGCATAGGGTAAACGAAGTCACGCATATCGGCGTCCAGGCTGTTCCACTGGAAGTCCGTAGCCAAGGAAAGTTCCCACCAGCTGAACGGTCTGAACCTGTGTGCGGCGGAGAAATACGCCTCCTGCTGCCGGTAATGATTGTCGACATACATTGTAGTCACATCCAGACGCGGGTCGGAAAGATAATGCAGATAGTCGTATGCGTATTTGCCGTTGAGCAGTAGCGAATACCATGAGGTGAAATCCTTTTTGAAGGAGCCTTGTGCGAAGAAATTGTCGTCCCATTGCCGGTCCTGATGCACGAACTCACCTCTGACCACGGCTCCTGGATAACCCCGCTCCGAGTCGTAAAAGTAGGCCTTGGCTTTCCACCAGCCGTCATCAATGTCCCCGAAGAGAGCCACTTCTGCACGGGTCATGCGTATGTCTCCGTTCTGCCTTATACCTGTCGTGTCGTAGCCGTCCTTTTTGGCATAAGTGAATTTGTATCTACCTGATGTGTAGAGGAATTCAGTGCTGGCCGAGAGCGATACCCGGTCCGATATCCTGTGCTCCCACAGCACCGACGGGTTGACCGTGGCGAACGAACCGCCCTTGAGGCCGAAGTTCCAGTTGTTGCGTTTCCCGTCCTCGAAGTGGGGCTTCTTGGTCTGCAGATAGACCGCCGTTGCCGAAGCATAGTCCTTGGCTGCCTGGAGTGTCGAGCTTTTCTGGCCGTTGTACAGGGATACGGACTCCATATTGTCTAAGGAGAACCGCCCGAGGTCCACTATCCCGTTCTGTGCATTGCCCAGCTCCACGCCGTCGTAGAACACTCCCACATGCTGGCTGCCGAGGCTGCGGACATTTATCGTCTTGAGCCCGCCGATACCGCCGTAGTCCTTTATCTGAACTCCCGAAAAATACCGTATGGCATCGGCTATGGAATGTGTGCCCAAAGTACGCAGCTTCTCGCCCGAGAGCATCTGCACCGGCACTATCTCCTGCGATGTACGGGTAGCCACCACCATCAGCTCGTCCAGAGCATAGACCGTATCCATTTCCGGAATCGTATCCGCCGCACTTGCAGGCATATCGTATACGGCAGCAGCCCGGGCTCTTTCAGCCGGGCTCACCTGCGCTCCGTACACTACATGACCGGCCGACAGCAGAAAAACTGTCAGGGTCAGTACTGCCCGTACTGTGGGATACATTGCTCTGTTTATGAACCGTGCTGCCATTTTCTTTCCTATTATAATGGACAGCAGCTGAAGGGCGGAAACGCCGTGAAGACCGATTAGAGTCCGGAGCCTAAACACCCGTAGGCCGCTGATCCGTGTCGCAAGGCAGGTCTTCTGACTCGTTCCGTTCCGGACGCCTTCCCGAAACCCGGCAGACGGTCAATCTTCCTGGGTATCAGTGGCAAAAGTGCCGGAACATCATTGGAACTCACAGCAGCGGGAACTGTCCGGGACTCTCACCCGGTTCCCTTTTAATCCTCCGCAGAGGAACCGTTGCGGCTGCAAAGATAGGAGAATATTTTGTCGTACACCGGAAATTTTTATAAATTTACCTTAAATTTTTAACCCTTTATTAACAAATGTATTTATGAAAAAATTATTTTTCTTTGGAGCGTTAATGTCTCTGTTCCCGTTGCTTTTTGTCTCCTGTAATAAGGAACCGGCGGTCTCTGCTACCGGCTTTGTTCCTATGCGTACGGAACTTAATGTGCTTGCCGAGGGCGGAAAGGTGTCTGTTCCTTATAAGGTGGCCAATCCTGTAGAGGACATGAAGGTTACAAGTGATTATACGGTGGATTGGATATCAGGCTTTGAGGATACCGGCACTGAGGTCACATTCATCGTTTCCGCCAATGAGACAGATTCGGAAAGGTCGGCGCTGGTGACCCTGATCTATGCCGATGAAAAGGCCGACATCACGGTCAGCCAGCGCGGTCCGGACACTCCTGTAGTGGTAGGCACTGCATTTGATATCGATATCAAGGAGATAGGATATGACCGTGTGGTATATGACATCCTGCCGGAGGACAAGGAGATGACGTATATCACAGGGGCCATACATACATCGTATGCAGGCTGGGATGAGGAGAATCCGGATCAGTTTATCTATGATGAGCTTGACTGGTATGCGTTTCTGGCAGAAGGCAATCTCTCCGGCTATCTGGCGATGGTTGCCAAGACCGGAGATGTCATTGACAATGAGGTTGACGGTCTTGATGCCGATACTGAGCATGTCATATATGCTTTCGGAATCTCTTTGGACGGCGAGCCGCTTACTGAGTTGTGCTACAGGCATTTTACGACGGAGGATATTGAGCGTTCAGATAATCAGCTCTCTATAGAGATTTACGATATCAAGGACAGGCAGGCCAGTCTCAATATTCTTACTACCAATGATGATCCCTATGCTTACGGAGCCACTCAGGCAAGCCGTTTCGCAGGTCTGACAGATGAGCAGATATGCGACTCTCTTCTTGCGATGGACCTTAGCGGCAATGTCAGGACAGGGAACATAACCGGTGAGACATTCTACAATCTTCAGTCAGACACTGAGTATGTTGTGTTCGCATTCGGATTCGAGGCAGGGAAGATTACCACGGACCTGGTCAAGGCGTATTTCACAACAGAGTCGCTGGTCGTGTCTGAAGGACTTACTTTGGAGATATTGCCCGGTCCTTATTTCGACATAGATGAGATTGTCGCTGAGTATCCGTCACTTGCGGTAGATTTTCAGTATGGTCTCGGCAGGGCTTTGGCCATGATTGATTTCAGGCCGTCTGAGGATGCTGCCGGATATCTGTGGTGCATGTATTACCGGGATGCTACCGACCCTGAGAAGGATCCGGATTCCAAGATACTTCAGGATATGGAGATATTCGGTCTGTATGAGCCGTATATGTTCAATTATTTCAATTATGGACAGGATCACACTATTGTGGGAGCATGTCTCGACGAGAACGGCGTATATGGTCCGGTAGCCAGAATGAAGATCAATATTACAAAGGATGATGTCTCTCCTTTGGATGAGTTCCCTGCTGATTACTATCTCGGTCTTTAAGTCAGGGGATTGATCCTAATGAAAAGAGCCTGTACCGACTGTAGGTACAGGCTCTTTTCATTTACCTGGATTTAGGTTTAAAACAGGGGCTCGCCGGTCATGTCGGCGGGGGCGGGAATGCCCATGAGCTTGAGCATGGTGGGGGCGATGTCGGCCAGGCGGCCGTCCCTGAGGCTCTTGACGTCGTCGTCCACGGCGATGAAGGGCACTATGTTGAGGGAGTGGGCGGTGTTGGGGGTTCCGTCCTCATTGACAGCGTGGTCGGCGTTGCCGTGGTCGGCGGTGATAAGCACCGAATATCCGTTGGCCCTGGCTGCTTCGACTACCTTGGCCACACACTCGTCCACGGTCTTGACGGCCTTGCGGATGGCCTCGTAGACTCCGGTATGGCCTACCATGTCACCGTTGGCGAAGTTGAGGATGACCATATCGTGTACGCCCTTGTTCAGCTCTGCGACTAAGGCTTCTGCTACTTCGGGAGCGGACATCTCGGGCTTGAGGTCGTAGGTGGCCACCTTGGGGGAGTTGATGAGGATGCGGGACTCGCCCTCGAAAGGCTCCTCGCGTCCGCCGGAGAAGAAGAAGGTCACGTGGGCGTATTTCTCGGTATCGGCGATGCGGAGCTGCCTGCGTCCGGCCTTGGAGACTACCTCGCCGATGGTGTCGGGCACGTTCTCCTTGTCGAAGAGGATATGCAGTCCGGTGAATTTGTCGTCGTAGGGGGTCAGGCAGCAGTAGTACAGGGGAATGGTCTTCATGCCCTGCTCCGGCATGTCATGCTGGGTGAGCACTGCGGTGATTTCGCGGGCGCGGTCGTTGCGGAAGTTGTAGAAGATGACGGCGTCACCCTCGGAGATGAGTCCTAAGGGCTTGCCGGCGGCATCCACGCCGCAGTGGGGCTTTACGAACTCGTCGGTCACGCCCTCGTCGTAGGAACTCTGCATGGCAGCTACGGGGTCGGTGAATTTCTCTCCTTTTCCATTGACGATCAAGTCGTATGCCAGTTTGACACGGTCCCACCTCTTGTCGCGGTCCATGGCGTAGTAACGGCCGATGATACTGGCGATGACAGGACCCTGCGAGGGATCGGGGTATTTGGTACGGAGCTCGGCGCACTTGGCCTGCAGCTCCTCGATGAAGCCCTTGCCGCTGCGGGGGTCGCAGTCGCGGCCGTCCATGAAGCAGTGTACATATACCTTGGGCAGCTGATACTGTGCGGCCACCTCGAGGAACTCGTAGAGGTGTGCTAAGGAACTGTGGACTCCGCCGTGGGAGCACAGTCCGAAGAAGTGCAGGGCCCTGCCGCTGGAGGCCACATAATCGTATGCTGCTTTGATTTCCTTGTTTTCCAAAAGTTTGTGCTGGCTGCAGGCCATGTTGATCTTGACCAGGTCCTGATATACGATGCGGCCCGCACCGATGTTGAGGTGTCCCACCTCGGAGTTGCCCATCTGGCCGGTGGGAAGCCCCACATCCTCACCGCAGGCTTTCAGAAACGATACGGGGTATTGTGCCCTGAGCCTGTCGAGATTGGGAGTTCCCTGAGTGTAGATGGCGTTGGAGTGGTCGTGCTTGCCTTCACCCCAGCCGTCGAGGATCATAAGTAATACTTTCTTGTCCATAATCCTTGTAATTTACTTCTTTTTTCAGAACGCAAAAGTATGAAAAATTTATTTGTTCCAAACTGATGGATTGTGCCTATATTTGTAGATTGAATAAATGTGAAAAATATGAGTAGAAAGAAGAGACCCTCTTCCCGGCGCCGTGACAGGCGTGACGGAGGGCAGATGCCTGACGGAAAGGCTGTCAGGAAAGAAATGAATCTGAAGAAGAAAGAACACGGGAGCGGCAGGCGTAAATCCAAAGGCAAGAAGGAACATTTTATCAAGGAGGAACTGACCGGAACGGTGAGTATGACCCGCGAGGGCTACGGCTTTGTGGAGGTTCCGGACAGGGACAATGATGTGTTCGTGCCTCAGCACAAGATGCGCGGGGCTCTCAACGGTGATATTGTCAAGGTGTTGACTACAAAGGCCAAGGGTATCGGTGCGGACGGAAAGCCCAAGCGTATCGAGGGCGAGATAATCACTGTGCTCGAGCGCTCTTCCAAGCCTCATATCGGAGTGCTGCAGATATCGCGCGGTGAGGCGTGGCTGATCATGGAGAGCCGCAATATGCCATACGATATCAGTATTCCTCTCAAGGAGATAGACCGCTGTTTCGGAGAGAACGGACAGCGTACCTGGAAACCCGGCGATGTGTCGGGTCTGAAGGCCGCCGTCATTGTGACCGACTGGCCGAGGAAGGCTCCGGCCCCGATAGGCCGCATCATAGATGTGCTGGGCGAACCGGGAGCCAACGACACAGAGATGCACGCCATTCTTGCCGAGTACGGCCTGCCCTATCGCTTCGAGCCCGAGGTGGAGGCCGCAGCCGAAGCAGTGCCGGACAAGATAACTCCCAAGGACATAGCCGAGCGCAGGGATTTCCGCAAGGTGACGACTTTCACTATCGACCCTGCCGATGCCAAGGACTTCGATGACGCTCTTTCGTACCGCGAGCTTGAGGACGGCAACATCGAGGTCGGAGTGCATATCGCTGACGTGACCCACTATGTGACCCCCGGCTCCGTCATCGACAAGTGCGCTTATGAGCGCGGCACCTCGGTCTACTTAGTGGACCGCACCGTTCCAATGCTTCCCGAGAAACTTTCGAACAATCTGTGCTCCCTGAGACCGGGCGAGGAAAAGCTCTGTTTCTCGGCAGTATTTGACATCACGCCTACTGGAGTGGTCAGGAAGAGCTGGTTCGGCCGTACTATCATCAAGTCCGACTACCGCTTTAACTACGACGAGGCCCAGGCCGTCATCGAGACCGGCAACGGCCCGCTTGCCAAGGAGATAACATCCCTGCACAAGATAGCCTCCATCTTGAGGAAAAAGCGTTTTACAGCAGGAGCAATTGCCTTCGAGCGTCCTGAGATGAAGGTCGAGGTCGACGAGACCGGCAAGCCGATAAGGGTTTATGAGAAGATATCAAAGGAGGCCAACTGGCTCATCGAGGAGTTCATGCTGCTGGCCAACCGCTCCGTGGCCGAGTATGTGGGCAAAGTGCCCAAGAGCAAGAAGGCCAAGACTTTTGTTTACCGCGTACACGAGGATCCCAACGAGGAGAAGCTCGGAGTGCTCCGTAAGTTCGTCCGCCTCTTCGGCTACGATTTCCCGGCTGAGCCCGGGGCTAAGGAGGACGGTCAGAAAGAAGAACCTAAACAGTTCCCTCAGGGAGTCAAGGTCAAGGAAATCAAGGGCAAGAATGTGGCCCAGCGCATCAACAACCTCCTGGGTAGCGTCAAGGGACGCCCTGAGGAGGAGGCCGTAGTGATGATGGCCCTGCGCTCCATGGCCCGGGCCCATTACACTACTGACAATGTCGGCCATTACGGTCTGGCGTTCAAGTATTACACGCACTTTACCTCTCCTATCAGACGTTATCCGGATATGATGGTACACCGCCTGCTGGCCATGTATCTGGCCGGAGTAGAGTCCCAGAACAAGGAATACTACGAGACCTGCTGCCAGTACGCCTCCCAGCGCGAGCAGATAGCCACTGAGGCCGAGCGTTCCAGCATCAAGTACAAGCTCTGCGAGTACATGCAGGACAAGGTCGGCCAGATATTCCCCGGCACCGTCTCGGGCCTGACCGAATGGGGTCTCTACGTGGAGACCGAGCCGGACAAGGTGGAGGGCATGGTGCCCGTCAGGGATATCCCCGGCGACTTCTACCAGTTCGACGAGGAGACCTACTCCATCGTGGGCCGTTCCCGTGGCCGCCGTTTCACCATGGGCGACAAGGTCTGGATCCGGGTTGTACGCGCTTCCCTTGAGCAGAAAATTATCGATTATGAACTTGTTGAGGAACCACAGTCAGCATCTCAGCCCGCTGCAGAGCCGGAACAGCCTGCTCCGGCAAAACCAGCAGCCCGCAGAACCCGCAAGCGCAGCAAGTAAGACAGGCGGCATCATCCTGGCCGCCATATCTTCACTGACATTCGGCTTCGTGCCGTTTTTCTCAGTCACCCTTATGGATGCGGGCTTCTCGCCGTTCGAGGTGCTCGCCTACCGCTGGGGTGTGGCTACCCTCGTCCTGCTGGCCGTGGGCATACTCATGCGCAAATCTTTCCGCATCCCGAAAGGTGCCTGGCTTCCGCTGCTGACCGTCAGTTTCTTCTGTGCCCTGACCGCCATCAGTCTGCTGATAGCCTACGAGAATATCGCCAGCGGAGTCGCCTCTACGATTCACTTTATGTACCCGCTTTTTGTGGCCGTCGTCATGATGACGGTCTTCCACGAACCTCGTTCCTGGGTCAAGATCGGAGCCATCATCCTTTCCTTAGTCGGGGCCGCTTTCTTAGCAGGAGGCGATATCCGGCTTGAGGGCGGTAATGTCACATCCGGCGTTTTATGGGCCGCGCTCTCGGTCATTGCCTACGGAACATACATCGTCGGCGTGCGCAAGACGGCCGTCCGGAATATGCCGACCCTCCCTCTGACCGTCTATGTCATGGGCTTCGGCGCTGTTTGCTTCACCGTCCTGGGCATGATTTTCGGCGGAGTCCGCTGGGTACCCCTCTCCGACGGCTTCCTCTGGGCCAATATTCTTGGCATCGCCCTGCTCGGCACCGCTGTCTCCAACATCACCCTTGTCGCCGCCATCAAGCGCATCGGCCCCACACTCAGCGCCATCCTCGGAGCCCTTGAGCCCCTTACCGCCGTGGTCATAGGCGTCCTGGCCCTCTCCGAGGCCTTCACCCTCCGCACCGCCGCCGGCATCATCCTGATCATCATCGCCGTCACCGCCGTGGTCCTCTCCGAAGGCCGGCATGGAAAGAAAGAATAGGTAAAATGATAAATTAAAATACAACGGAAATAGTTTTTGCAACGGGCAACAGGCACAAGGTCGAGGAGG
>DXAT01000086.1 GCA_019116965.1 Candidatus Coprenecus pullistercoris | reverse complement strand
AAATTTCAGTTTCTTTTCAGAATTCATCGCTAAATTTGTGTGGATTTTGGAGGATAACTGTCATGAAACTTCTTATAGTAGAGGATGATGTGTCGCTCAGGGAGTTGATGCATAGGGCATTGACCGAGGAGAAGTATGTGGTGGAGACAGCTTCTGACTTTGCCGAGGCCGATGCCAGGATTGCCGGGTACACCTATGACTGCATACTGCTGGACATCATGCTGCCGGGCGGGAGCGGCCTGAGGCTGCTGGACCGCATCAAGGAGCTGCACAGGAGGGAGAATGTAATCATCATCTCTGCCAAGGACTCGCTGGACGACAAGGTCTACGGCCTGGAGAAGGGTGCGGACGATTACCTGCCCAAGCCGTTCCACATGGCCGAGCTCAAAGCCCGTATCCGCAGCGTACTCAGGCGCGGTAGGAGTGGAGGCGAGCTGACCATCGAATACGGCAATGTGACTGTCCAGCCGGACAACGGCTGCGTGCAGATTGACGGAAAGCCGGTGGAGCTGCTCAAAAAGGAGTTCGATATCCTGCTCTATTTCATGCAGCGTCCCAATCACATAGTGGACAAGTCGGTGCTGGCCGAGGCCGTATGGGGAGACCATGCGGACCAGGCGGACGATTTCCATTTTGTCTACGCGCAGATGAAGAACCTGCGCCGCAAGCTGCAGGCGGCCGGTGCGGATATCGAGATAAAGGCCGTTTACGGTTTCGGATATAAACTTGTCGAATCATTACAACAGCAGGGGGAATGAAGCTCATCTACCGCATAACGCTCAGACTGGCTCTGGTCCTGCTGCCGCTGATGGCAGCATGGGCCGCGCTGTTCTATTTCAAGATGCTGGACGATGTCAACGACGAGACGGATGATGCTCTGGACCTGTTCACCGAGCTGGTCATAGAGAAGGCCCTTTCAGGCGACAAGCTGCCGCCAACTGAGGGGACCAGCATCATGTACGACATCATTCCGGTGGGAGAGCGGTTCGTGCAGGACTATCCGCGGATACGCTACTATTACAGCGAGCAGTATTTCCCTCTGATAGGATATGAGCCCTCGCGCGTGCTGACGACCGTGTTCATGGACGATGACGGGGATTACAATCTGCTGAAGGTCTATACACCGACCATCGACAAGCAGGAGCTTATGCGTTCGACCTTATTGTGGATAGTGATGCTGTATGTGCTGCTGCTGATAACTGTCATGCTGGTTACGGTGCTGGTTTTCTACCGCAACATGAGGCCGTTCTACAGACTATTGGGCTGGCTGGACCATATCAGGATAGGCGGCGGAAATCCTCCGTTGGACAATCCGACGGATATCACCGAGTTCCGGAAACTGAACGCCGCTGCCGAGCAGGCACTGAACCGTTATCAGAAGGCATTCGAGGCGCAGAAAGAGTTTATCGGCAATGCCTCGCATGAGCTTCAGACCCCGCTGGCGGTGATGGGCAACCGGGTGGAATGGCTTATAGACAATACTGAGCTTAGTCAGAAGCAGATGGAGGAGCTCATGGGCATTCAGCGCACTTTGGGCTCTGTGGTGCGGCTTAACAGAACCCTGCTCATGCTGACCAAGATAGACAACGGTCAGTTCCCGGAGAAGACCCGTGTCAGCATTCCCAAAGCAGTGCAGGAAAGTGTGGAGATATTCTCGGAGATATACGAGGACAAGGAGATTGAGGTGGACTTCCCGGTGCCGGAGAATGACCTGGTGGTGGAGATGAATGAGTCGCTGGCCTCGGCCCTTGTCAACAATCTGCTCAAGAACGCCTTTATATATACTCCGGAGCAGGGCCGTATATGCGTCAGGATATCCGGCCGGACTATGGAGATATCCAATACCGGTCAGACACCGCTGGACGCTGAGCATATCTTCGAGCGTTTTTACAAGAGCGGTGGCCGCGAGGGTTCGATGGGACTCGGGTTAGCTATTGTCGGGGCTATTCAGAGGTACTGCAACCTGGAGGTCAGGTACACTTTTGATGGGGGAATGCATAAATTCTCTGTAAAATGGCCGAAAATTTCTTAGCATTTTAAATTCATTTCAGAATTGAGGATAATCTTTGCACTGTGAAAATAAAGCAACAGTAATAATTTAAAAAAGTAAAGCCATGAAAAAGTTTATGATTCTCGCAGCCTCTCTGCTGCTCTTCTCAGTTACATCGGCCTATGCCGACAATGACCGTCCTATCCAGTTCAATCAGCTGCCGGCTGCCGCACAGCAGTTCGTAAACACTTATTTCCCCGACCAGAAGGTGTCATTTGCCAAAGAGGAGCGCGACTTTATGGAAGTCAGCTACGAGGTGATGTTCACCAACAGCATCAAGATAGAGTTTACGGGCAGCGGTGAATGGAAAGAGGTAAAGTGCAAGTATTCCACTCTGCCAGAGGGAATAGTTCCGCAGCCGATAGTTGACTATGTCAACGCCAGTTTCCCCGGAGTCTCCATCTATGCCATAGAGCGCGGCTACAGGACAGTGGAGGTGAACCTGACGAACGGTCTGGAACTTACATTCAACAGCAGCTATGAGCTTGTAGATATGGATGACTGATGATTTTCCGCGCGCATGGAAACATCGAAAACGGGTCTCCGCTCGGAGGCCCGTTTTCTGTATCGCTGTCACAAAAGCGGTGCTTTGCCATTGTATCAGTGAAACCAATTAAAATCCAAATTTTATGAAGTATTTAAAACTTATTGTATCAGGGTGTATTCTGTCCCTTATGGTTATTACAACCTCCTGCAATAAGCAGGGTCCGGAAGGTGGTATCAACGATGAACTGAAGAATGAACTGCAGGCAGCTCTTCTGGAGAAGTATCCGGACGCCCAGAATGTAGTATGGTCGGAGAAAAGCGGTTATTATGTGGCGGACTTCGCCGCTCCCATAGTGCGTGCCGCAAACGATATGATCAGCTATTCCGCATGGTTCGACAACCGTTGCCAGTGGCACATGACCGAGACCGACATTCCGTATGACATGTTGCCCGAGGCTGTCAGGACGGCTTTCGCAGCCAGCGAGTATGCCGACTGGCGCATCGATGATGTGGATATGCTGCTTCGTGGAGGAGTGGAGACCCTTTACATCATAGAGGTTGAGGGGACCAATGCCGACGGTGTGCGTCAGGAGGTGGATCTCTATTATTCCGAGGACGGAGTGCTTGTAAAGACGGTGGTGGACGCGGACAGGGATTACGACTATGGTGACTGTATCCCGGACACTCCGGCGCAGAGCATCTTTGAGTTCATCGAATCCAGTTATCCCGGTGCGAGGATTGTGGAGGTAGACATCGAGCACGGTATGACGGAGGTCGAGATCATCGACGGCCGTGTGTGCAGGGAGCTGCTCTTCGATTCGTCCGGTAGCTGGCTGTACACCAAGACCGAGGTCCGCGTCAGTGATGTGCCCTCAGAGATAAGGACTGCATTGGAGGCTTCTGAATACGGTGATTACCGGATTGATGATGTGGACTACTACCAGACGCCTCAGGAGGAGTTTTATCGGTTCGAACTTGAGAACAGGGATGACGACATCAAGGTGGATGTTCTCGCTGACGGTACCGTAAGGCTTGTGGAGCGTGATGATGAGTGGTCGGGCAACGGCCAGATGGTAGGCTCGGAGATCGCCGCATTGATCGAGCAGGCATATCCCGGTGCCCGTATTCTCGAGATGGACTACGATGACGGATACCTTGAGGTGGAGATATGGCATGACGGCAGGGAAAAGGATATGTACTTCAACGGAGCCGGCGAATGGGTATGGACCGAGTGGGACATCTGCTATTCTGAGATTCCGGAGGCGGTCATGAATGTACTTGCTTCCGAGTATGCCGGATATGAGGTCGATGATGTGAAGTATGTGGATACTCCGGACGGCGGATTCTATTCAGTGGAGCTTGAGGGCCGCGGAGACAGCGAGCTTAATATCAGGATCGATACCGCCGGCAATATTCTCTGAACTGTAAGAAAGAAAGTATAAACAATGAGGGCCGTCCTTTTCGGGGCGGCCCTCATTATGTATTATGGATGCAGGAGACTATTTGGCTGCATTGAGCTTCTGAGCCTCCTTGCGGGCTTTACGCCTCGAGAGGTCGTACATGATAGGTGTACCGACGAATATCGAGGAGTAAGTACCGACGAAGATACCGACGAGCAGGGCTACGGAGAAACCTCTGATTACCTCGCCTCCGAAGATGGCGATGGCCAGCATCACGATGAAGGTGGAACCTGAGGTATTGACCGTACGGGCCAAGGTGCTGTTTACGGCATCGTTGATATTCTGGTACAGCTCGCGTTTGGGATAGAGCTTGCGGTACTCACGGATCCTGTCGAAGATAATCACGCTGTCGTTGATAGAGTAACCGATAATGGTCAGCACGGCGGCGATGAAGGTCTGGTCCACATCGAGGGTGAACGGCAGGATGCCGGAGAACAGTGAGAAGAAACCGACTGTGACGATGGCGTCATGCGCTGTTGATACCACGCCGCCCAGACCCCATGTCCAGCCCTTGAAGCGGACTGCGATGTAGGCGAATATCGCGAACAGGGCGATGGCTACAGCTATGAGGGAGTCGCGTTTCATATCGTTGGCGATGGTAGGACCTACCTTGTCGGACTGGATGATACCGTTGGGGTTCTCCAAAGTGGATATGAACTGGTCGTAGGTGATGGGGTTGACGAAAAACTCTTTCAGAGCCTCGTACAGCATGTGGTCTACGACTGCGTCAGTCTCGGTGCTCTGGTCCTCGATCATATAGGTGGTGGTGATCTTCATCTGGCTGGCACCGCCGAACTGCTTGACCTCGACGCCCTCGCCGAACTCTTCCAGGACTGCGGCCCTGATGTCCTCGGTATTCACATCCTGGTCGAAGCGTACTACATATGTACGGCCGCCTGTGAAGTCCACACCGTAGGTGAAACCTTTGAATACGATGGAGGCGATACTTCCTACAATCAGCACAGCTGAGATGATGTAGGCGTACTTACGTATCCTGACGAAGTCGACATGGGTGTTCTGCAGGAAGTTCTTGGAGAACCTTGTGTAGAACGAGATATTCTTGCCGCGGCTGAGTCTTGCCTCGAAGATGAGCCTTGAGATGAAGATGGATGTCAGCATTGAGGTGATAAGACCGATAACCAGAGTGGTGGCGAAGCCCTGTACCGGGCCTGAACCGAAGAAGAAGAGTACCAGACCGGTGATGATGGTGGTGAGGTTACCGTCGATGATTGCCGAGTAGGCATGCTTGTATCCGTCCGCGATTGCTAAGCGGAGAGCCTTTCCGGCACGGATCTCCTCCTTGATTCGTTCGTAGATGATCACATTGGCGTCCACTGCCATACCGAGTGTAAGTACGAGACCGGCGATACCGGGGAGGGTCAGTACGGCTCCGAACGATGCGAGGGCACCGAAGAGGAAGAGCACATTGCACAGCAGGGCTGCGTCGGCTGCCAGACCGGCTCCCTTGTAGAAGAAGAGCATGTAAAGCAGCACGAGCAGGAAGGCGATGACGAAGGATATCATACCTGCCTGGATGGATGCGCTACCGAGCGAGGGACCTACCACCTGCTCCTGGACGATGGTGGCGGGTGCAGGAAGCTTACCGGAGTTGAGCACATTGGCAAGGTCGGTAGCCTCCTCGATGGTGAAGTTGCCCTCGATTACCGAGCGTCCTCCTGTAATCTCGGTGTTGACGCGGGGATAGGAGTACACCATGTCATCGAGTACGATGGCTATGCTCCTTCCGATATTGTCGGCTGTCATACGGGCCCATATCTGGGCGCCTTCGGAGTTCATGGCCATATCCACCTGCGGCTGTCCGCCCATGTTGCTGTAGGAGAGACGGGCATCTGAGACTACTCCTCCGTCGAGAGGTGCCTTGCCGTCACGGGTATTGACCTTTATGGCTATCAGTTCATAGTAATTGCCGCCCTCATACATCTGCGAGGCCTTCACAGACCACATGGGCACTAAGTCAGCCGGCAGGGCTGCCTTTATCTGGGGCATGCGGAGCCAGCGGTTGATCTTGGCGGTGTCCCTGTAGTGGGCTATGCCCATGACAGGACCGGGAGCCAGCTGGCCGTTGGTCATGACAGAGGGATGGAGGGCATAGAAGAAGGGATTGTTCTTTGCCCAGTTGAGTTCATCGGTAGATATTGAGTCCTCCTGAGTCATCTCTGCGACCAATGCATCCATGGAGGATGTACTGTCGGCGGAAGCGGGAGTATCCGTTACTATGGTTTCGGCAGTCTCGGCAGTAGCCGTGGTCTCTGCCTCAAGCTCCCTGATGATGTTGTTGACATCCTGCAGGTAGCTGTAGATCTCGGGATTCTCGTAGGTTGTCCAGAACTCGAGGGAGGCTGTTCCCTGAAGGAGCTTGCGCACGCGCTCGGGCTCCTTCACGCCGGGAAGCTCGACGAGGATACGGCTGGAGTTGCCGAGTCTCTGGATATTGGGGGAGGTTACGCCGAAGCGGTCGATACGGTTGCGCAGTACATTGAAAGAGTTGGCTACTGCGCTCTCGGCCTGCTCGCGGAGCACTTTGATTACATCTTCATTGGAGCTCTGGGCGTTGATTCTGTCCCTGAGGTCGATGGTTCCGAATATCTGGGCGAGCCTCTGGTTGGGGGCTACTTCCTCCCACGCTTCCTGAAAGAGCGTGATGAAGTCTGTGTTGCCGCCGGTAGCTCTTTCCCTTTCTTTAGCCAGGTTGATGGCCTGTTCGAACTCGGGGGAGGTATTGTAGTTGGACAGTGCCCTTACGAGGTCGCTCAACTGCACCTCAAGCATGACGTTCATACCGCCCTTGAGGTCGAGACCGAGATTGATCTCCTTCTCCTGCACTTCCTTGTAAGTGTGTCCGAGATATATCTTCTCTGCACTTACGGAATCGATGTAATACCTGTTTCTTTCCTTTCTTACAGAATCCAGATAATAGGCCTTATCCAGATCAGACACCTCTGCGAAAGAGGGTTTCTGCTGCTCAGCCTGCACAGCCGCCTCAGCAAACTTCTCAGCCTTGTTCCGCTGAATAGCTGAAACTCCTGTGAAAGAGAGCTGATACAGACAGGTAGCAGCGATTAACACCGCCAATAGAGTAATGGCTCCTTTACTTTGCATATCAAATCTTTTTAAAACTTTTTTGCATAAAAATTGAGGGTACAAAAGTACTATTTTTTTCTTATTTGTAAAGTATTTAGTAATTTTGTTGACTATAAATTGTAATATGACAGCTTTGTATAGACATTTTGCAGTTCTGTCGGCGGCGTTTCTGCTGAGCGTGCATATGTATGCGCAGCGGGTTGACAATCGTGCGGAGGAGGATTTCCGGAGGGCCGCGGCTATGCACAGGGACTACATGTTCGACAAGGCTGTGGAGCTGTACGGATCCGTTCTCGGCTCGCTGGACACAGCGTCCGCTTCCGATACGGCGCTGAGGCATGAGCTTATAGACAGGATGGTACAGTGTCAGAACGGCATGAGCATGATGCAGTATGTGGTGCGTCCTCATGCAGTGGCTTCCATGACCGTTCCTGCCGACGGTTTTTTCCTGTATCTTCAGGACATGGGCGACGGGGTGTGGCTGCCTGTGCCCAATCCATTTATAAAGGTGTCGGGCCTGCAGGACCATCCTTACAGCAAGGCCATGTATTTTTCCCCGTCATCGGATTTCACGGTATTCTCGGCTCCTGACAGTTCCGGCTCGTGGAAGCTGTACTGTTCGGACAGGAAGGACAGTGTGACATGGTCGGCGCCGAGACTTCTGAGCTCCCGTCTGTCTTCCGGGAAAAATGAGATATTTCCGGTTCTGAGTCAGGACGGCAAGACTGTCTACTTCGCTTCTGACGGTATGCCCGGCATGGGTGGCTATGATCTGTTCTACAGTACATGGGATGAGGAGGCCGGGGACTGGAGCATGCCTGAGAACATGGGTTTCCCGTATTCTTCCACGGGTGACGATATCCTTTACTACAACAGCGGTGACGGCAGGTATTCCGTCATCGTGTCCGACAGAAGCCGGGCACGGGATTCGGTAACGATATATGTGACCGATTATATGGCAGTGCCGGTGCGGACTCCGTTGAAAGACGGCGAGTCTCCCTTGCAGGTGGCTCTTTTTATTCCGGCGGAGGCCTCGGATAAGGGGAGCGGCCTCCCTGAACACCGTCCGGCGGAGGACAACAGCGGCTACTCGTCGCTCATGCATGAGCTGCGCAGGCTTCGCAACGACCAGAGGGACAAACTGGCCATGATAGAGGAGAGCCGCGGTCTGTATGCGGCAGCCACTTCCGCCGAGGACAGGGATTTTCTCGCATCGATAATAAAGGAAGTGGAGGAAGATGCGCTCGTCATAAAGAAGAGGATAGACAGTATATCGGCTCAGGTGCGCCGGACAGAGATGAGCTTTCTGTCCGAAGGTATCATTCCCGAAGTCTATGAGGAGCCGGAAAAGCAGGAGAAACCCCGTACCGAAAGCAGTTATCGTTTCGAGCGTCATGAGATGGGCAGGGTTCCGTACATCGTGGTGGAGACGCCGGAGCCTGAGTTTGACTATACATTCCGTATATCGCGTAAGGACGGAGGGCAGTTCGCTCCGGATCTTCCTCTGCCGGACGGCATCATATATCAGATACAGTTTGCCGTATTGTCGGAGAAGGCCGGCTTGGATGATATCAGGGGGATGAGTCCTGTTTTCGCCGTAAGGCAGCCTTCCGGCAAATGGCTGCATACTGTCGGGCTGTTCCGCACTTATGAAGAGGCTGCTGCGGCGCTGCCGGCGGTCCGTTCCAATGGATTCAGGAGCGCGTATGTCATAGCCTATCGGGACGGCAGGGAGATCAAGCCCTCCGAGGCCCGCTCGATGGAGGGGCGTTCGGCGGAGTCGTACCGGATAATACTGAGCGGTTATCAGCAGATACTTCCCGCCGCGGTCATTACGGCGGTGGAGCATGTGTGCGGCAAGGACATATCCAAATCGCTCACCGATGAAGGGACTGTGTTTACGGTAGGCCCCTTCGACAGCCGTTCCGAGGCTGAGGACACAGCTCTCAGACTGACGGAGGCCGGCGTGGAGGGAGCCGTAGTGGAAACGATACAAACTAAATGATAATGGCACTTATAATCTCGCTTTCAATCATAGGCCTGCTGCTTGTCGTCGCCGAGATAATCCTTATTCCCGGCATATTTGTCACCGGCGTGCTTGGGCTTGTCTCCATGGCTGCCTCGTGCTGGCTTGCTTTTGACGGCTATGGTTCCACTGTCGGTACTGTTACGGTCGCTTCCGATGTGGTGCTGACAGTAGCTGCCGTCACGCTGTCGCTCAGGTCAAAGACATGGAATAAAGTCTCCCTGCACACTGAGATAGACAGCCGGGCTGACTCGTCGCCCGAAGAGAAGGGCATCGCGGTGGGAAGCGAGGGCGTGACGGTCACGCGTCTCAATCCGATGGGCAAGGTTCTTTTCGGAGATACCGCTGTCGAATGCGCAGCCCGCGGAGGCATCGTGGATCCGGGGCAGAAAGTGGCGGTCGTGCTTATCGAGGACAATAAAATCTATGTAAAACCCATATAACGGTACATTCAATGGTTATTTCTTCAACTGCTTTGATTTTTATCTGGATAGCCGTGGCTGTGGTGGCCCTGATTATCCTGCTGTGGTTTTTCCCTGTCACTCTGTGGTTTCAGGCTCTCATATCCGGAGTCCGGATATCCCTGCTCCAGCTTGTGCTCATGAGGTGGAGAAAAGTTCCGCCGAGCACTATCGTCATGGCGATGGTCACGGGTACCAAGGCCGGTCTGAAACTCGATGCCAATGCTCTGGAAGCCCACTATTTGGCCAAGGGCAATGTCCCCAATGTCGTCAACGCCCTTATCTCGGCGGACAAAGCCAATATCGCTCTCGACTTCAAGATGGCCGCGGCTATCGATCTCGCCGGCCGCGATGTCTTTGAGGCCGTGCAGATGTCGGTCAACCCCAAAGTCATCAACACCCCTCCTGTGA
>DXAT01000085.1 GCA_019116965.1 Candidatus Coprenecus pullistercoris | reverse complement strand
CTGAGTCCGAGATGTTTGCTTACGGACGTATCCATATCTCGACGGCTGCGATACATACGGTGAAGCCGCTGGAGGTGGATATCCCAAAGGGGCGGCTGACCGTGGTGACCGGAGTTTCGGGCTCGGGCAAGACGACTCTGATACTGGAGAGTCTGGTGCCGGGCCTGCAGGCGATGGTTTCGGGCGGCAAGTTGCCTGACCACGTGCTGTCCGTACAGGCCGACGGTATCCGGCACGCCAAGCTGATAGACGCTACGCCCATAGGCATCAATATCCGCTCTACCGTAGCTACATACGCCAACGTACACGACGAGCTGCGCAAGGTCTACGCCCGCACGCCCGACGCCAAGGCAGCCGGCTGGAAGGACGGGGATTTCTCCTACAATACCGGCCGTCTGCGCTGTCCGACCTGCGACGGTACGGGTGTCATCAGCCTCGACGTACAATTCCTGCCCGACGTGGACATACCCTGTCCGGACTGCCGCGGCTCCCGCTATTCCAAGGCAGCCTACCGCATCCGCCGGGAGAATTTCGAGGGAACCTATCATTCTCTTCCCGAATTGATGGCGATGGATGTCAGCGACGCTCTCGTGGCGTGCGGGGATCTCAGGACTGTGCGCCAGCGGCTTCAGGTGCTCCAGGACCTGGGCTTGGGCTATCTGACTCTCGGTGAGCAGACTCCCGGACTGTCGGGCGGCGAGGCCCAGCGTCTCAAGCTGGCCAGCGAGATGGGACGCGGTCAGGACGACTCGGTCTTCGTGTTTGACGAACCGACCATCGGACTGCATCCTGCCGACGTACAGACCCTGCTGCAGGTCTTCCAGAGCCTGATAGACCACGGTGCCACTGTCATCGTCATCGAGCACGACATCGATGTCATCCGCTCGGCCGACTACGTTATCGACATGGGTCCCGGCGGCGGCGAGGAAGGCGGCCGTATCGTGGCTGCCGGCACTCCTGACGACATCCGCAGCTGCCCTTCCAGCATTACCGGCCGGTTCATCTGATAATTTGTATAATCTTTTAAGTGTTGAGATATGGAATTGAATGAGAAGATTGTGATTTACAGGACAGCAGACGGACAGACTGCTATAGATGTTAAATTGGAACAGGATACAGTGTGGCTCTCCGCAAATCAAATGTCAACTTTATTTGACAGGGATGAAAAGACAATAAGAAAGCATATAAATAATGTGTTTGCGGAGAATGAATTGGAAAGAGAAAACAACACGCATTTTTTGCGTGTTGATGGAGTAAAACAGCCAGTTGCTTTTTATTCCTTGGATGTCATCATCTCTGTAGGATATCGTGTGAAGAGCCAGCGGGGTACTCAGTTCCGCATTTGGGCCAACAAAGTGCTGAAAGACTATCTGGTAAAAGGCTATGCCGTCAACAAAGCCATGACCGAGCAGCGGTATTCAGAATTAAAACAGCTGGTGGTACTCCTGGGCCGTACAGTCAAGGCGCAGGAGGCATTGACTTCCGAGGATGCGCTTAATCTGGTGGCGGTTGTCACTGACTACACATACGCTCTGGACACGCTGGACAGGTACGATTATCAGCAGTTGTTTGTAGAGCAGACCACAAATGAAGAAAAATTCCACGCCACCTACGAAGGGGCCATGAATGTCATCCGTGAATTGAAGGAGAAGTTCGGCGGAAGCAGATGGTTCGCCAATGAGAAGGACGACTCGTTCAAAAGTTCCATAGGTCAGATCTACCAGACATTTGACGGGCAGGACCTCTACCCCTCAGTCGAGGAAAAGGCCGCCATGCTGCTCTACCTGGTCACGAAGAACCACTCGTTCACTGACGGCAACAAACGCATTGCAGCTACTCTTTTCCTGTGGTTCATGGCCGGTAACGGTATCCTCTACAACCCGGACGGCACGAAGCGCATAGCTGACAACACTCTGGTTGCCCTCACGCTCATGATAGCTGAAAGCCGCACGGAGGAGAAGGACATGATGGTGAAGGTCGTTGTAAATCTGATCAACAAGAACAACTAAGGGAAAAAATCATGGAAATAATCGAAAGAGACAATGGATATGTGCTGCTGCGGGTGGGACCGGAGCGGGAAATGTATGATGCCGGGCAGGCCGGTGGAAGGCTGCTGGAAGAGGCTGTCCGGACGGGGGCGGCTATGGTGTACTGTGACTATTGGCTGCGGACAGCGGACGGGCAGCGGAAGGACAATCCGGTCAATGATTATCAACCGGGCAGTGTGCGGGAGGACTTCGATTTCGGGGCACTGGTGGCTGTGAATGAGGCTCTGATGGAGGAATGGAAGTGCGGGCTGGAGAAAGAGGGGATGGGTGGATGCAGGACCGGAAAGGGCAATGAAGAAACGGAAAGTACAGTTGGTAGCGACACGGAGCTGAAGTACGGCCGGTGGTATTCGCTGAGGCTCTTCCTCTCGCGGCATGGGGCGCTGGTGCATCTGCCGCAGACGCTCTACGGGGTGGAGGAGGTGGATCCGAGGGCTTCGGGACAGAAGCAGTTCGACTATGTGGACCCGCGGAACCGGGAGGCGCAGATAGAGATGGAGGCCATTTTCACGGACCATTTAAGGAAAATAGGGGCGTGGCTGCCGCAGCGGACGCGGACTGTGGGGGAGGATGACGCTTCCTATGCCATCGAGGCCTCGGTCATCATCCCTGTGCTCAACCGTGCGGCCACGATACAGGACGCACTCCGCTCAGCGCTCTCGCAGCAGACGGATTTTCCGTTCAATGTCATAGTGATAGATAATCATTCCACCGACGGAACATCTGAAAGAATAGATGAACTGGCCTCGTCAGACAGCCGGGTGATTCACCTTATCCCGGGGGAGACCGGTCTGGGCATTGGCGGCTGCTGGAACGCCGGCATCAATCATCCGGAGTGCGGACGCTATGCCGTGCAGCTCGACAGCGACGACATGTACAGCGGGCCGGATACCCTGCAGCGGATAGTGGACGTGTTCCGCTGCGAGCGGTGCGCCGTGGTCATCGGCAGCTACATGATGACTGACTTCGACCTGCGGCCCATACCGCCAGGCATCATCGATCACCGGGAATGGACCGACTCCAACGGCCACAACAACGCCCTGCGCATCAACGGCCTCGGTGCTCCCCGCGCCTTCCATGCCGCCACCCTGCGCTCGGCCGGCGGCTTCGAGAACGTCTCCTACGGCGAAGATTACAGCGTGGTGCTCCGCCTGACCCGTGAGTACCGCCTCTGCCGCATCTACGACCCGATATACAGCTGCCGCCGCGGGGGCGGAAACTCCGACGCCGCCCTCGACATCTTCAGGATCAACGCCCACAACGCCTACAAGGACTCCCTCCGTACCCGCGAGCTCCTCGCCCGCCAGCAGATGAACGGCAAGATGATTACCAGCCTTTGAGGGCGAAGCGGCAGGTGACCGAGTAGGTGTACTTGATGGTGCGGAAGGCATCGGAGGCAGAGGCTGCCGGTGCGGCTTCTGCAGAGCCGAAGGCGGCACTGTCCATCCGGAGTTTGCTGTTCTGCACTATGGTGTAGCTGTCGATACCGCTGCCGTGCTCCTTGATGGAGAGGACGCTGCCGAGCTGCTCACCGAGTGCTCCGGCCATGTATTCGGCCTTGCGCCTGGCAGCCAGCACCGCGTCTTTTTTGCCCTGCTCCTGATATTTGAGGATGTCCTTGTTGCTCATTTCCCCGATGCGCATGGAGCTTACGCCCTTGGTGTCTATGACGGAGATGATCTTGTCTATCATCGTGAAATCGTGCAGGGTGATGTCCAGGTTCTTGCCGATGAGGAAGTCCAGACCGCGCTCCCTCCAGTAATCGCCTACATCCTGGGTGCGGATGTCGCTGTCAGTGATGCCTATGGAGTGCAGAACCTTGCGCATCTGAGACTCGATGGCCTCTATGCGTACTTTTGTCCTGTAGTCCTCGGGCTTGGAGACTCCGTCGAATTCCTCCTCGAAATACTCCTTGATGCCGATGACGAAATGTATCTCGTCGGGAATTATCTCGACCTCCGATGTGCCGGTAACCTCTATGTATCTGAACTGCTCGTCGTAATGGGTGTCCTGAGCCGACAGAGTGCCGCATGTCAGAAGCGCGGCTGCCGTCAAGGCTGTGATAAAATTAAAAGCTCTCATATCTTGAATTCGTTAGTGTTTCATGATATGAGAGCAGTCAATTACCGTGCCAACGCGGCTATTGTGGGGTGTTTTCCAGCTTGAAGCGGACCCGCCAGCGGCCGTCGGCGAAGTCGTGGGAGATAATCCTGAAACGACCTATCTCGGAGGTGTTGGATACATGGGCCCCGATGCAGGCGCAGGCATCGTAGTCGCCTACGCGGACTATCCGAAGTGTGTCCGACACATCCTCCGGCAGCTTTCTCAGGTCGACTATCGCACCGGCCTCCGACAGAGGCACGAACTCAATGGTGACCGGCAGGGCGGACGCTATCACTTCATTGACCTTGTCCTCGATGGTCCGGACTTGCTCCGGAGAGGGACATTCCGCCAGCAGATAGTCGCATTTGCTCTTCTTCCGCTCGATATGGGCGTTGCGCGAGCGGGGACAGCCGAACATCCGCACCATCGTCTGGTTTAGAATATGCTCGGCTGTATGCATCGGAGGGTATTCCTCCTTGTTGTGCGCGTTGAGCTGTATGTTTTCCATTATTCTCCGGTGAAATTACGGATGATATTCAGGATAACCTCTGTGGCTTTCTCCATACTCTGAACGGGCACATATTCGTATTTGCCGTGGAAGTTGAGGCCGCCGGCGAATATGTTGGGGCAGGGCAGGCCCATGAACGAGAGACGGGCACCGTCTGTGCCGCCGCGGATAGGGCGGATATTAGGTCTGATACCTGCTTCCTGCATGGCCTTTACGGCTATCTCTATGATATGGTAATGAGGCTCCACCTGTTTCTTCATGTTGTAATACTGGTCCTTGATTTCGAGGGTGACCACTCCTTCTCCATATTTGCGGTTGATGAAATCAGCGCATTCACGCAGCATCTCCTTTTTGCGCTCGAAGAGAGCCGAGTCGTGGTCGCGTATGATGTACTCCATTCTGGCCTCCTCCACCACACCGTTGAACTTGGTGATGTGGAAGAATCCGTCATAGCCCTCGGTGTATTCGGGTCTCTGCCATACCGGGAGCATGTCGTTGAGCTCGGAGCCGATGAGGATGGCGTTGAGCATCTTGTCCTTGGCGTAGCCCGGATGGATGTTGCGGCCCTGGATGTGAATCTTGGCCGAAGCGGCGTTGAAGTTCTCGTACTCGAGCTCGCCGATTGCGCCTCCGTCCATGGTGTAGGCGTACTGCGCTCCGAATTTCTTCACATCGAAGCGGTCAACGCCGCGTCCTATCTCCTCGTCGGGTGTAAAGCCTATCTTGATCTCGCCGTGGCGGAACTCTGGATGCTCCATGATGTATTCCGCTGCGGACATGATTTCGGCCACTCCGGCCTTGTCATCGGCTCCGAGCAGTGTATTTCCGTCAGTGGTAATAAGAGTCTGGCCAACATAGTCCCGGAGCTCCGGGAATTCTTCCGGATTGAGCTCCATGCCTTTGGCCTCATTGAGCACGATGGTCTTTCCATCGTAGTTATCGATGATTCTGGGTCTGATGCCGCAACCGGGAGCGTCCGGGGATGTGTCCACATGCGATATGAAGCCGATGGCAGGAACATTTTTGTCTATGTTGGACGGAATGGTGGCCATCAGGTAGCCGTTCTTGTCCACTTCCACTTGCTCCACGCCCATGGCCTGAAGCTCTTTGCGAAGCTGCTCCAGAAGAGCGAACTGCTTGTTGGTGCTGGGCTGACTCTGTGAGTCCGGGTTCGACGCCGTGTCGAAAGCCACATACCTGAGAAATCTGTCGATGATCTTTTCCATTGTATATTGATGTTTGTATTATATCAGAATCATGCTTGCCGCCATGAGCGCCATACCGGCTATGACACCGATGATGGACAGGTGGTGATGGCCGAACTTCTCGGCGGACGGAAGAAGCTCGTCCAGTGCGATGTATGTCATGATGCCGGCCACTGCTGCCAGGACAACTCCGCTGAGTGACTGGTCGAATATCCGGGAAAGCAGGAGCCAGCCGAGGACACCTCCGACAGGTTCGGCTAGACCGGACATGAAGGCATTGCCGATGGCCTTCCCTTTCTTATGGGTCGCATAGTAGATGGGTATGGCGACCATGATGCCCTCGGGAATATTGTGGATGGCTACGGCAATGGCTATGGAGAGCCCCGTGTCCGGACTTTCCATGGCGCTTACGAAGGTGGCCATGCCTTCCGGGAAATTGTGAATGGCTATGGCGATGACGGAGAAAAGGCCGAGTCGCATCAGCCTGGAGGAGTCCCCGTCGGAAATACCGTTTCCGGATGGAGCGGCGTTGTATTCGTGCGGATTCTCCTTCGAGGGTATGACATTGTCAATGATGGCAATGAGGCCTATTCCTGCAAAAAATGCGAGTACGGTGTACAACAGTCCGATTCTCTCCCCGAAGTGTGCGCCGAGACCAGAACGGGCTTCGGCGAACAGCTCCGTGAGGGATATGAACAGCATTACTCCGGCTGAGAAGCCGAGGGCCAGTGAGAGGGTTTTCGTGCTGAATTTCTTGGTCAGCAGCACGAAAACACCTCCTAATCCTGTGGACAGTCCTGCCAGCAGTGTCAGGAGCAATGCTGTGGAAAAGTTACTGTCGTTCAGCATATCCGCTATTTGTCAGTAGCATCTGTTTTCCTGCAGGCCCAGATCATGTAGGCGATTAGCAGCAGGTAAACTCCGAGAGCAATCCATGTCGCAGTAGGTGAGGTCTGCCATGTTTTGTTGACAAGATTGACATCTGCGAATCGCATGATGGCGGAAACTACTCCCATGAGGGCCCCTCCGGCGATGAATCCGGATGCCACAAGAGTGCCTTTTTCCTTCCTGGCCTCGTTGACTGCCTTGTCCTTGCTGCGCGAGCCCACATACCATGCGACTGTGCCTCCGATCATCAAGGGAATGTTGAGCTCAATGGGAATGAACATTCCGAGTGCGAACGGCAGGGCGGGTACCTTGAAAAGGGTGAGCAGTATGGCTATGGCCGCGCCTATGCCGTACATGATCCATGGTGCGCCGCCTCCCAGCATCAAAGGCTCGATGACGGCAGCCATGGCATTGGCCTGAGGCGCAACAAGGGCTCCTTCGCCGGTGAAGCCGAATGTGTCGTTGAGCACCATCATCACTCCTGCTACGGTAGCGGCGGCAACCAGTGTGCCCAGGAATTTCCAACCTTCCTGCTTGCGGGGTGTCGTTCCTATCCAGTATCCTATTTTCAGATCGGTTATGAAGCCTCCGGCCATGGAAAGAGCTGTGCAGACCACGCCTCCTATAATCATGGCCGCTGCCATTCCGGATTCGCCTTTAAGTCCGGCAGCAACCAGAATGATGGATGCGAGTATAAGTGTCATAAGGGTCATGCCGCTGACGGGATTGGAGCCGACTATGGCGATTGCATTGGCCGCTACTGTGGTGAACAGGAATGCTATGACGGCTACGACCAGCAGGGCTATGACGGCGTGCCACAGGTTGTCCAGAACTCCGAAGTAGAAGAATACGAACATAAGGGCGAGAGTGATCAGCAGGCCGATGATGATAATTTTCATCGACAGGTCCTTTTGAGTGCGAATCTCCTGACTGCCGGCTTCGGATTTCTTACCCTTGAACTCCTTGCCGGCCAGACCGAGAGCGGACTTGATGATGCCGGCGGACTTGATGATGCCGATAATTCCGGCAACAGCGATGCCTCCGATGCCGATGTGGCGGGCATAGGTGGTGAAAATTTCCTCAGGCGACATTGAGCCTACAGTGGCAGTCATGCCGGAGTTCATCAGGTCGATGACGCTGTCTCCGAATATAAGGTTCATCAAAGGAACGATTATGAACCATACGAGAAACGAACCACAGCATATTATGAAGGAGTATTTAAGTCCGATGATGTAGCCTAATCCGAGAACGGCCGCCCCCACATTGACTTTTAGGAGGAGTTTTGCGTTGGTGGCTACCTGTTCGCCCCACGGCAGTACTCTTGTCGTGAATGTCTCGGACCACCATCCGAAAGTAGAGACGATGAAGTCATATAGTCCTCCGATAAGACCGCTTATCAGCAGGGTCTTCGCTCCCTTGCCGCCTGATTCGCCGCTTACCAGAACCTGCGTGGTGGCAGTGGCCTCGGGAAAAGGATATTTGCCGTGCTGTTCCTTGACGAAGTATTTTCTGAAAGGTATCAGCAGCAGAATGCCTAATACGCCTCCGATAAGTGAGCTCAGGAATATCTTGGAGAAATTGACGGTGAGCTCAGGGTATTTGTCCTGCAGGATGTACAGGGCGGGGAGGGTGAATATCGCTCCTGCGACAATCACTCCGGAGCAGGCGCCGATGGATTGGATGATTACATTTTCTCCGAGGGCGTTCTTGCGCTTGAAGGCACTGGAAAGGCCTACTGCTATTATTGATATAGGTATGGCGGCCTCGAATACCTGTCCTACCTTCAGTCCGAGGAAGGCTGCTGCGGCTGAGAATATGATGGTCATCACCAGACCTACCGTGACAGACCATACGGTTACTTCCGGATATACCTTGTCCGGTTTGAGGAGAGGCTGGTATTGCTCTCCAGGCTTAAGCTCCCGGAACGCGTTCTCGGGAAGGGTTACTTTTTTCTTTTCTTCCATAAGTATTAGGATGGTTTGGTTTTAAACGACAAATTTAACTTTATTATGTTATTGTACCAACTGTGTCCGGGTGTCAAAATTTTTCGAAAAAATCCTGTAAAAATTTTTTGAAAGCAAAGTCTCTGAGGGATAGGTATTTATTAAAATTTACGA
>DXAT01000084.1 GCA_019116965.1 Candidatus Coprenecus pullistercoris | reverse complement strand
ATAGGTATGACTTCTTCAGTCATTATCAGAAGAAACACCTGATATACTTTACACAACACATCGTGGGATAAAGTCTTTTTAAAGTCTTTAAAATAATGCGAGTATGCAACAATTCTACGCCTGTACCCTTTCTTTTTCACAATTCTGTCCACAAAGTTAATCAATCAGTTTACAAAATCAAACTTTTTGCAAAGCTACATACTGCATCATTCCGAAAAACGGAAATCAAAAAATGCGTGAGGAAATTTACATTTTTATACTTCCGGCACGAGGGAAAGCGCCTGTATTCGCCGAGAAGAAATGAAAAAGGGCGGCCAGGAAGGGGCGCCCTATGGTTATGCGGTACGGGGTGTGACTGGCAGCCGGGGAAGGCCGCACGCATCCGCTCTATAAGTAGGCGTCTTTGACGCAGCGGACATAACCTACCTCATCTCGGCTGCTCTGGAGCATGAAGTCTCCGGAGCTGTAAATCCACATAAAGCCTTCCCTCTGGTTATTGTATCCATTGGTACCGTTCATCGAGAACGATGTCTGACACATATAATAATTCTGCCATGAAGCATATTGCGGATCATCGTATCGATTCAATCCTTCCCCAGTCGATTCATATGAATAAGCATCTTCATCACTATACACAGGCCACTGATCCTTTGAGAGCCTGGAGCCCATAATAAGCAGCTCACGTTGATTTGGAACTCTGTAACCGGGAGGACACGGATTGTTCGGGGACTGGTATTGCTGCCAGAAACCTTGATTGCTCCAAGTACAACCAGCTTCATATAGAGAAGGGTCCAATGGATTTCCATTATAAAAAGCAACAACTTCATTATAAGGCTCATTCGCTCCATAGATATCTTTATCGACGGTAAAGCTTTTATAAGGACGGTTGTTGGCGCTTTTCTCGTTACCCTTCGGAAGAGGCTGGCCGTTGTCATAGGCGGTACGCAGGGACTTGGGATTCATGCGGGACAGGTCCAGGGTATAGGTACCGTCTCCATTGTCCGTCACCTGCACCAGGTCTTCAGGCTTCTGGTCAGGGTTATCAAGAGAAATACCCAGATTGCGGACACATCTGTACGCATAGTATTGACCGTTTATGTTACTACCGGAGGATGAACCGTAGTTTCCTCGGGAGGCTCCCTCCTCTGCCCACAGGACATTTGGATTGTTGCTCTGGTTGGGATCCGGGCTGCTGGAGGTATAGTGCCAATAAACTTTGCCTGTCGGAGGCATGTCGCCGTTAGCCGGGTCGTATGGATATAGGCGGGAAGTCTCGTCGAGGGCCCACTCTCCGATGAAGATGTCGGTGAGCTGGTCTATGGCTGCCAGATACCAGCGGACCTCTTCCGCCTCCACTCTACCGTTACCATTCAGGTCACGATTACGGAGCAGGCAGGCATAGGCGGCATTGTTGAATGCAGAATTAAGGCCGTAACGCTCAGTTGTTTTTATGACATCCTCCCATTCCTTGCCTACCATCCAGCTGATGCTGTTTGCACGACCGTTACTGTTGTAATCGGGATTGACTGCCGCGGCACTGACATCACCGACAGGCAGACGTCCATTGTACCCATTATCCTCACCTTCCATCACGGACTCCAGTCCCCAGGCAGTCTGCAGCTGCGTGTTGGATGCGTCAAAAACAGTACGGATGGACTTCTGTACGAACGAATATAGGGAAGTCACCAGAGAAGTGTTGCCGTCAGGACTGTAGTAGTCTCCGCCGGTCAGGTCTTCGTCGGGCACTATAATGTGCAGCATACGGTCCTCGCGGTCCACACACTGATGCCACAACTGCGGCTGAGGATCCAGCTGCAGTGGATCATTGATCGGGTCATAGTAATAAAGATTCTCGTCTATGAAAGCAGTGATGCATATATGACCGTCCGTAGTTCCGTCTGCCACCAGATCCCTCATGTCCTCGTCCTGAGCTTTGACCAGCTTGAGATAGGCTATGAGCTGGTCTATGTCCATAAGGTCTTTTGCCTGGCTAATGTCTGGCGACGTCGGATACCAGTCAGGGTTATATTGATTGTCTCCGCTATATGTTGCATACTGACCATGCCTTATACCTTTCTTTTTATTAATGGTAAACTTTATCCATCTGAAATCCTCCACACCTTCATATGTCCTGTCATCCACATCATGCACCCCCGTAGTAAACGGAGTCTTCACGCTCCATGTCATCTCTTCAGTCACATCCGAAGGATGTATCTCCAGCAGACAGCGGTCATAGTGAGAGTCAAGATAGAATATCTTATTGCTGCTGTAGACCATGTCTCCCTCATAACCCGGCCTGCGCTCCTCATTATCGCCGCTGGTAACCTCGACGATAAGGTCGTCCGCTCCCGTCACAGTGATGTTGTAGGTATACTTACCGTTACGCTTCGTGTCATAGTCATTGGGATTGCCTGAGAAATACCCCAGATGAACGATATACCGGGCATCCGTATTGACCACAGCCCCGTCGGCCATGGTATAGGACAGATAGCCGGTAAGAAGCAGGTAGGTGGAATTGGGGTCCGCGTATGTGAACTCACCGTTGGCATAGTTCTGACCGGGCTTGGGATTCTCCACCGGTTCCTGATCGCTTTCCTCCCTCAAGGCATAACCTGCAGGACCCGTCTCGGTTATCTCCCGGCGGAAACGCTTGCGGTTCTCAGGCATGTAGAATACGAAACTGCCTCCGGTATAATACTGAGTGTTGTCCACCTCAGTGTCAGTCATCTGCTCAAAAGGCCTCTCCTGACTGTCAAAGTACACTGCATCCTGACCGGAGTAATCCCAGTGGCTGCCGGTATTATCCCGCCACGGTCCTTCTTCGGTCTTGTCGTTAGCCTCGTCATAAGGCAGCAGATAGGTCTGGGCCGGCACCCTCATCACCCTCCAGGTCTTGGGCTCGAATGAAAAATTGCTCCATGTGTCCTCACCTGGACTGGAAGTCACATTGACCACCACTTTCGCATCCACCCTGGTCAGCTGTATGGAACAGCCCAATTCCGTTGTACCGCCTTCAGTTCCGGCAATATCTATGGAAGTATGTCCATCGCCATCCACGGCATAACCAATCATCATGAAGAGAGCGCTGCGCTCTAAGGAATGGTTGGGCATGTACATGACAAATGACTCCAGCTCGTCGAGGGTGGTTATCTTATCCATATCATCCTCGGTCACCTCGAAGGCCGTTCCGGTACCGGGAGCCGTGAGATTGGCAATGCCCACTATGGTCGCACCCTGGACTGAAGGAACGGAAAATCTGACGGATCCGGTAGTAAGATTGCCCGTACCGTCCCAAGGGTGATAGTCCTCTATACCGGTTTCATCCTGCTGCGTCCGGGAGAAGAAAGCCAGGCGGGTATCATTATTTGCATCAACTGTTGTCCACACGCGGTTGCCGCCGGCATCAAAGACAAAGATATAGATATTGTCCACCGCGTTCTCATACTCCGGTTCCTGCTCAGCTCTTGTCAGAGGGATCTCCCCGGCCACTTCATAGCCTAAGACCACATTGACGGGCACACCTTCCTTGAAAGGAGCCGTGAGCCGCTCGTCAAAAGTACATCCGCCGAGGAAGACCATACCGGCGGCCAGCATTGCTGTATATCGGATAATCTTGCGCATAACTTTCGTCTTCTAATTAAATGATGGAACATCAACCTCATATGGGTCCCAAGGCTGGACAGTGAAATCCAGTACAATACCGATAGTGGTAATCTGTGCCAGAAGATTGATCTGCGTATTGCGCACGAAGAATGCGGTATTGGGAGCAAAGAGCCTCTGACCATAGTCAACGCCCTCTGTTTCAATCCCGATGGTAAACGGGCTGTCACCACCGGAGAAAATTGGATAAGTCGGATAGAAATACAGAGACAGAGGCTCGGTTCTACCGCCCGGCTGTATCTCTTCAATATCGGGATAGTTGTACTCCTTTCCGTCATAGAGAGCATCATCCGGAACATCCAGAGTAGTCTCGCGGAACATATAGTAACGGTCTGCGAAAAACGTTCCGAAAGACACTTTCTCCAAAGTAACAGAAGACTTTGTCTTATTCTCAACGACCAGGGCCAGCTTAACCACCGAGCGGAAGAGTTCGATCTTAATATTCTGGTCTCCGGTGATATTCACAGTGGTATATCCAGACATAGGCAGTCCGTCATCCACTATATGACGCCCTGTACAGGGAAAATACTGACGGTTCTCATCTTTGAACAGGAGCTTGCGGCGACCGGCATTCTCCGGGCCGTCGATAAGGTTGTCCAGGATAGTCTTGTCATCGTATGTCATGCCTATACTCTCCTCATTGGCTATGGCATAGAATGACATCTGGCCGAGAGGGAGATCAGGGATGGTGGTCTGATAACTGGAAACATTTTCGAATCCTTCCACTTTCTGATTGTACAGGATATCCCTATCCTCCTGGTCCGGCGTACCGGAGATCACTATGAGTCTTAGAGTCTTGATCCCTTCATACTGTGAAGCATCGACATAAGCCTTGGTCCACGGGCCGTCCTCGACATCCAGAGAGCCGGAAAGCCCTATGCTCAGGCTTACGCATCCGGTCTGCACTTCGGATACCTGCTTCTGACACGAGATAAGCAAGGCAGCCGACAGACAGACAAGGATACATGATATAATATGTACTGCCGTCTTTTTCATATACTAGAATATTACAGTATAATTTCTTTCATCCCACTGCACCATATCTACAGAAAGTGTTACATCCGCACCGCCGAGGGTGAGGGTGTAGCGGTAGTGGCGGCCGGGCTGCCAGGCGGGGTCGGCCGGAAGGGTCAACGATTTGGTCTCAGAAGCTCCCGCACCGGCGCCGTCAGCACCGATTGTGTAGGTAACTTTAACCTGTGCGGTTCCGGGAGTCTGGGGTATCAGGAGCAGGTCGGAAAGCACATCGACAGACGTGCCGTCCGATGGCAGCGGGTCGGCGACTCCGGTCAGATCGGCCGTGAAGTTGCCCGCCGGAACATTTGACAAAGCACCGACTTCGGTAAGAAGGCTCCATGTATCCGTTCCACTTGCAGCCGTATTGTACTCTCCGAGAACGCTCATTCCTTCAAAAGTAAGGGAGCCGAGCGAGACATTATCGCCGGCGGCCTTGACAGCGATGCTGACGCGGGAAAGCAGATGCTCGAAATTGAACTTCACCGGACTGACATCGGGTGATGACATAGTATAATTACGTGTATAGCCGGCAACCATCAGGTCATTGGAAGCCGTAGGGCCGTAGTAATAATCAATACTCAGCCCATCAAGGTCCGTCTGCTCATCGTCATCTGTTTTCGGAGCACTGAATGTCACTGCAAGAGCATCTTTGTCCTTTACGATCTCTGCGACGGCCAATGTAGAGGGATGAGGATAGAAGGCATCGAAACGCCACTTCCCCTCCTGCCAAAGCTGGAGATCATCGTACATCCAGAGGTCTCCGCTACGGTAGACCCGGACATTATTCATAGGAGTACTATGCAAAATTCCACCATCATAATATGCGGCCCAGACGGCGAACTCATCCATATCTGCGGAGGACTCGACGGGAGCCTTTGTCTCGACTGATGTAGTAAAACCGATATACTGCTCTGCCTGGCCTTTGTTGTCAATGCTGACTTTAGTACACGATGAGGCGAATGCCAGCAGGGACAGAGCGGCAGCTGCATTCAATGCGTATATAAGAGAGATTCGTTTCATCGCGTCTTCGTTTTAATTGGGGACCGGGAGGGGACATTCAACCCCGCCCGGCCGGTTGTTATATGTTAAGTAACTCACTTGCCTACTGAGCGTCCTCAAGGGGAATCTCAGGATCAGGATTGCCTGCATTGGGATTGGTAAAATCTTCCCAGGTAGTAACCACAGGAGCAGCGAACTCTATCACCTCCAAGTCAGTACCGGTAATGGTGGCTACATAGTTGTAACGGTAGCCGGGCTGCCATGTATAAGTAGCGATAGTAGATTTCAGATCATTTGTAATCTGCGTTCCATCCGCCTTGGCCACTGTCGCAGTGAAAGCAATCTCAAGATTAACACCGTCGGTCACAGGTATAACAACGAACTCATCGGACTCACCGGCTGTCTCCTGTGTACTGGTAAAGTCAGCGCTTGTAAAATCGGTATTTGCTGAAGTCGCACCCCATTTGATACTGCCTGCGTTCAATGTCATGGTAGCGGTATTGGGCACTTGCTTAACAGTGAAACCGGTAATCTGAATGTCGTTGTCTCCTACTCCGTTGTTCAAGGTGAACTTGATCATTGCGAGAGCATGGTCGAAAGTGAATGCGACAGGAGTATTCGCTGTTTCCAGCTCAGTATCCGAAATAGAGACTACCAGGTCCCTCTTGTCATCGTTTTTCACTGTGTAGTCAGCTATCTTAAGCTCGTCACCGGCAAATGTCACACCTGTCAGGACACCGTCAGTAGCCGCATTATATCCGCCATTGGAGTATGCCGCAAAGGCATATCCGGCATTTTGCTTCCACTGCTTGAGATCATCGTAAACATACACACCGTTTTTCAAATACACTTTCTCATTGCTGAAGAAATTTGCGTTGTCAGTTGTGTAGGCGAGAACGTAGAAGTTGTCAAACTGATCTGTAGCGACCTGATTGACAGTAGCCTTTGTGGGATTGCCGACGAAGGCGTTGTCAAATCTGATGTTAGCAGAGTCTGATGTCTCCACGACTTCAGTCTTCGCACAGCCAGCAAGAACCACGACACCGGCCAGTGCTGCAAAAAGTGCCTTTTTCATAAATCTTTTAATTAGTTTTAGTATTGTATTTTCCTTATAATCACAGCGGAAGCTCTATATCCTCGTATTCGCCCCAGCCGTCTACACCCACATCGAATCCTCCTCCCGGGGTGGCGAAATCTCCATCGTTAATCTCCAGGCCGCTCACTACTATCACTCCTCCCCTGGGCTGGTCCGCCATCTGTCCGGATATATCGAACTCGAATGTCTTGATACTGCCGTCCGGCAGCTTTACCTCCAGATTAAGTCCGAATATGCCGGTCACCTCGCCCGGAGCTTTAGCCGGATAATATTTGTCAGGGTAATCCGGCACTCCGAACGTACTCACTTGCGCCACGATCCTGCTGCCTACCATATCTATCTTCGATTCATCAAAAAGCACGGTGGCCTTTTCTGAGCCGGTACGCCCGTCCTGCAGGTACACCGACTGCGCCATACCGGCTATGGCTCCGCGCGCCAGCCGGACATGCTCAATGCCCTTTGAGAACTCATAGACAATCACATATTTATAAACCAAGGGCTTTAGTGTCACAGACAGATTCTCCGGAGCCGCATCGGGAGAGTATTCCACTACCAACTCATCCACCCATGCCCCGAAAAGCATATCCGGAGAGTTGACCGTACTCTCATCCCCATGCCGCTCGATATACATGGAGCGGGTGCGGGTACGGGTAGTTGCGGAAGCCTCCGCATAAGAGTCCATGGACGAGAATACTATATACTCGGTGTTATCGTTGTAGAACAATATCGAATGCCGTCCCTCGCCTACCGGCAGCACTCCTCCGTCAGCCTCCAGATGTCTCTCGGTATGAGAACCGTCCTCTTTATATACCAGTGCGGCGATTCCGGTTCCGGGCTGAGGACGCAGACTGTCGTAGACATAACCGCCGGGATTGTCCCAATTAGACTCCCACATATGTCCGTAATCCCTCTCCCATACCAATTCCCACTCAGGCAAGACATTGGTCTTCCAATGGTCGTGGTCGCAGCACAGTTCCTTGCGGCAACCGGCAAGAGCCAGGAGCATCAGCAGAGCGGCTATGGTAATGGTACATCTCATCTGTCACCTCCTTTCTTATTACGGTCCCACAGACGCCAGACAAAAGCGAACTTAACCTTCAGAGGCCCCAGATAGTTGAGTACCGATGTCTGCTGATATACATAGTGGGTGCCTTCCATGTAGGACACAGGCTCGTATTCCTCATACTTTGTGTACATATAGCCAAGCCCGAGACCGGCCTCAAAAGACAGGCAGTCGGTGATGGGGAACATATATCCGTAACTCAGGCCCACGAATCCGGCCTCGCCCTGATAGCCTCTTCCGCCATTCTCAAGGTCATACCACGCACCACCTGCGAACAGACCCAGATAATGACCGTGCCAGGGCTTGCGGGTCCTGAACCACCAGCGGGCCTCGGGATAGATGGTGGACACCTGATAATATTTATGAGCGGCATCCTTGCTCAACCAGGCCACAGCTCCATGAGCAGCGACCGACCAATGCTCATTGATAAGGTACTCGGCCTCCAGCGATGGCATAAGGGCCGCATCCGCAAGCAGATTAGTCTTCAGGGCAATGCGCTGGTACGGTTCATATTCGAAAGCCGCAGGCTCACGCCGCGCCACACGTTCCGCCAGCGACGGCGCCGCTGCAAACGCACAGACCTCCTTCCGGAGAGGATTGAAGAGCACAGGCACAATCGGAAGCACAGGGGGGGGGGTATAAGTCACAATCACAT
>DXAT01000083.1 GCA_019116965.1 Candidatus Coprenecus pullistercoris | reverse complement strand
ACTCCCTGCTCCGCTCTGCCGGACATCCTAAGAAGGCCATGTCGGCTACTATCATGACGGTGATACTCAATGCGATACTCGACCCTCTGTTCATATTTACCTTCGATATGGGTATCAGAGGAGCCGCAGTGGCCACTATTTTAGCGCAGATAGTCGCTCTGGTCGTGGTGGTGGTGTGGTTCTGCGACAAACGGGAACTGATTCACTTCGAGCGCGGAATATTCAAGCTTGAGAAGCGGATAGTCAAGGACTCGATAGTGATAGGCCTGGCTCCGTTCCTGATGAATTTTGTCGCATGCTTCGTGGTGATAATCATCAATATGAGACTTAAGACCTATGGCGGAGACCTGGCTATAGGAGCATACGGTATCGTCAACCGCATATCGTTTGTCTTCATCATGATAGTCTCGGGTCTTACCCAGGGAATGCAGCCTATCGCCGGCTATAACTATGGTGCGCGGCAGATGTCACGGGTATATGAAGTCCTTAAGAAGACACTGCTCTATGCGACGGTGGTTCTGACCGCCGGTTTCCTTATCGGAGAGCTGTGCCCGGGCCTGGTAGTCTCCATATTTACCGACGACGCCGACCTGATGGACAAATCCATAAAGGGTATGCGTCTTGTGGTCGGTATGTTCCCGCTTGTGGCCCTGTCAATGGTCATAGGCAACTTTTTCCAGAGTATCGGCAAACCCAAGCAGGCTATCTTCCTGTCTCTGTCCAGGCAGGTTGTTTTTTTGATACCTGCCTTGTGGATTCTGCCCCTGTTCTTCGACATTGCCGGTGTGTGGGTCAGCTTTATGGTCTCTGACTTTCTCGCCGCTGTCGTATCCGCTATCCTTTTATTGAACTTTATCAAGAAAAACCGGACCCATGAGCAATTACAGTCATAATTTTGCCGTAAGCGTGGGCCGTCAGCTCGGAAGCGGCGGCCGTAATGTCGCACTGGCGGTCTCCCGTAAGCTGGATGTCGCCTTCTATGATAAGGAAATCATCACTCAGGCCGCCAAGGACAGCGGTCTGGCGCCGGAGTATTTCGAAAAGGTGGATGAGAAACCGTCATTTCCCATCGTAGGCGGTCTTGCCGGGCTGAATATTCCGTTTTATTCCACCGGAGTGCTCAATACCGACTACTATCTCGGCAACAACAATCTGTTCCAGATTCAGAGCCGTACTGTCGAGATGCTGGCGGAAAAAGGTTCCGGTGTGTTCGTGGGCCGCTGTGCAGACTATATACTCCGTGATCATCCGAGGTTGTTGACTGTGTTTGTTACGGCGACTCTCGAAGACCGTATAGAACGATTGTCAAAGTTGCTGTCCGTATCTGCGGACGCCGCCGCGGCACAGATCAAGGAGTGCGACCGCAAGAGAGCGGATTATTACAACTATTACACTTTCAAGAAATGGGGTGATGCCGCTTCATATCAGCTGTGTCTGAGCACATCTCTCTTCGGCGAGGAGGAGACGGCCGACCTTATCGTCTCCATCGTCCGCGACAAACTTCTGAAGGATTGATTCCTTTGTTCTGCTGTTGCAATAATATAGTACTTCCGGAAACTTTGGCTCCCGAAAAGGGAGGGGACCCGCTTGCGGGGAGGATTTCCGGAAGTACTATATTATTGCAATTAATGGCTGGCTAATGGTCGTAGACCTGGGCGAAGAAGGGATTGCCGGCGGCGATGGCCTCGAAGTTCCAGGGATTGGGATTGGCCTTGTCGTATTTGGGCAGGCAGTCCGGGCACCAGTGGCCGCCTTTGAGGACGGCGTTGGGAGTCATTTCAAACTCGTGGCCGAACTGGCATCTCCACCTTAGCGGGGTGAACAGGTCTCCTTTTGTCATGCTGTCCGAAAGGCATTCTCCGCCACGGAAGCGGGCTGCGGCTTTCATATCCTCTATGCCGAGTTCTGAGACAGGCTTTGTCTCGTTATAGCCGTGGTTGAGGACTATGGCGTCCTTCGGGTCGTCCGAGGGACGGCTCAGGTCCATGTGTTTCCAGTCCGGTATGGCTTTCCATTCCTCCAGGGAACCGAAGTGTGCCTTGATACGCTCAGTGTTCCCGTGTCTGAACCAGTAAAGCGTTCCGAGTGGATTGGATATTGCTACATGCTTCATGAATGCTTTGATGGCGAAGGCTGGAGCAATGGGCGCGAGGGAGAAGTACCAGGGGAGCTGTTTTTTCATCCGCTTGAAATATTCTCCGGCAGTGATGCCTTCTCTGAAATGCAGTATCTCCTCTAACTTGTCGGAGTCTAAATACCACTCTCCGTGGAAATTCTTGGTCGCGAACCAATCGGCACCGAACACCTTCTCTACGGGAGGACAGCCCATGCCCTTGAGCAGCATACTTTCGAACTCGTAGTTGGTCAGCCTGAATGAAGGACCGCTGCTGAGGTTGTAGAATCCTCGCCAGAAGCTGTCAGGCACCCAGTCCTCGCAGACATTGGCGCATACCCGGCCTGAGTCCTCGATAGTGCTCCATTCCAGCACGCCCTTAAGGGGTACATGGCAGGCTATCGGGTCGTTTGCTTTCATCAGCAGGGCAGGGTAGAGCATTCCGGTCTGGCGTATCGATACCCATTTTTTCAGGCCGGATTCGGAAAATACCAGCTCTGCAAGACATTTTGACACTGAGTACCAGTCGAATATGCTGGTATATATCGGGTCTCCTGTCCGTCCCCAGTGCCTGGGAGGCAGGTGGTTGCCTACCTGAGCCACGGAGCCGATGTACACTACTCCGATGTCATCCCGGTTGGGCTGGGCCTTGACGGCATTGACTACATTCATCGCTCCCTGGACATTGACTTTCAGTGTGCGCTCCGGATACATGTCAGCAGCCGGAGATACCATCCCGCCGATATGCAGCACATAGTCAGCACCTGTAACACCTTTGAGCACACTGTCGTAGTCGGTCAGGTCGCCCCAGATGATATCGACTCCGGGCTCGTCCTGCAAGTATTTGAGTTTTTTGATATTTTTCTTGGTCTGACGAGCCAGCAGCACTATATCGAATCTGTCCCTGCGTCCGAGCAGTTCCCTGAGGGCCGCTCCGCCCATATTGCCGGTTGCTCCCGTTATGAATACTTTCTTTTTACCCATGTCTTTCAGGTGTTCTTGTCATTCGTCTTCCAATGTCCAGATTTCGAAGAACAGAGGAACGAAGCCGGGAATGCTCTCGTTGCCCTCGTCTCCGTATCCGAGTGTGGAGTAGAAGAATGTCTTGGCGTGCTCTCCGTATTTCATGCGCCATATAGCCTTGCTGAAGCCCTGTACATAGTCGTTGGTCTCCACAGCCTCGTCCTCGTTTGCGAAGAACTGATAACTGATGGGCGAATATTCGTTTTCCGGATTGTATATGCGGTACTTCCGCGCAGTGTCCTCTATATTGGTGTCGAAGACAGTGCCGTCTAAGAATTTGCCGACATAGTTTACATCTACATAATGACCGCCGGTAATCGAATCCGTAGAAGCTGATATCTTCCTGAAATAGAAGCCGTAATCCGTCGAGTCGAGACCTTTGTAGTATTTGTCGGCGTATTCTTCCATCTGTGCAATCTGGTACAGATAGGCATTGCCGATCACTTCGTGGAGGTAAATCTCGTAAATTCTGGAACTTTCCTCGTCTATTATATGTCCGGGTACTACAGCCTTCAGCATGCCTCCTTCCTTCATGCCCGTGATCATTTGGATAAATCCGTTGTCATTGTCCCGTAGAGACCAGATTATCGGATAATAGTAGCCAGAGTAAGTGAATGTGCCGAGCTGTTTGGCAATCGAGTCGTATGTGTATGAGATGTAGTTGCCACTGAGGTCTGTGACAGTATAGTCGACCAAAACATAGGATGTGTCCTCAGGTGCGGTTCCGGAGCCCGGAATGGAGTCTACGACATAGATGCCGGAAGACAATGCTCTCGCGTCAGGATAATGTGTCTCGACATAGGCCTGTACGATACGGTCCTGGATTGATTCGTCCGACTCGTCTGTCTCCCTGGCGCAGGAGCCCGCGAGGACAGCGGCCGAGAGTACTGCGATTATGTAGAATGTTCCTTTCATGCGTGTGTTTATTGTTGTTTCCTCAGCTCTGTAATCCATATCTCGTATGCGAGAGCCGAGAGTTTCGGTATGTTGTAGACATAGTTGTTATAGAAGCCGTGTTCGGCGGAGAACAGGATGATATAATGGCCGTCCTCACGCACTCCGAGCAGACCGTGTTCCAGGCCGCTGACAAGGCAATGCCTGGTCATGACAAGCTCTTTGGCGGAATAGTCGGCCTCGCTGGTCGTGAAGCCGTTCTCCTGGGCGACGGTCTCGTTGTTTGTGCAGAACAATGATGTAGGGGCGTTATTGAAGGTGTATCCTGCGTAGTAGAATGTGAGCGTGTCTCCGTATTCCAAAGAATCTGCGCTCTCTACGGCAGTGGAGTCTATGATGTTGACGCGGACGGAGCCGTCCTTGTACACTACGGGATAGTCCGCAAAATTCTGGGTCACATAGTTGTCGATGGCCGCTTCCTGGTCAGCAATGGTCAGCTTCCTCTCCTGCTCCGCGCAGGACAGGACGGCGGCCGTTCCGAGTATAGCTATGATTATATGCCTTATTCTCATTGTCTGTCAGGTGTTGTAGTCTGCAAGAATTGTTCCAATGACCGGAGGAAATACTCCCTTACCTGCTCCACCGGCATATACAGTCTTCCGCCGGCTGCTCTTTCGTGACCGCCTCCATTGAAATATGCGTTTGCCAGGGCATTCACGGACACATGCCCTTTGGATCGGAGTGATACCCTTATATATTCAGGAGTCTCGCTGAAAAGAGCCGAAACCTCTACTTTGCCGATCATCAGGGGCAGGTTGACGAAACCCTCGGAGTCTCCGTCGGCAAAATTGAATTTTTCCCTGTCTTTAAGCGTGATTACTATCGTTGATGCGTTCAGGGAGGGCTCGATGACCATAGAATCGGTCAGCAGGTGGCCCATCAGGCGCATGCGGGACTCTGAGTAACGCTTGAATACCATGGTGTTGATGGCATCCAGGTCCACCTTGCAGCGGAGCATGTCGGAGGCGATGCTGAAAGTGTCGGGGGTAACCGAATTATTGAAGTTGTTGGTGTCTGTAAGGATTCCGGTAGCGATGGCCGTGAGGGTGTCATGACTGAGTCTGTGCGGGTCTCCTTGCACAGTGCTGAAACTCATGATAGTGCGGTACAGCAGCTCGCAGGTGGATGAAGCCGACGGGTCGGATATGACTATGTCGAATTTACTTTTGTCCGGGTTGAGGTGATGGTCTATCAGAACTTTGACCGCATTTGAGGCTGCGAGTGTGTCCGCAAGCCATTCTGTGCGTTCCAATCGGTTGAAATCCAAGCAGATGATAAGCTCTGCCGAGCGGATGATATCCAGCGCCCTCTCTTTCATGTCCGCATAGCATACGATGGTGTTCTCCGGGTCGAGGAAGCCGAGGAATTCAGGATGCCTGGAAGGCAGTACAATCTCACTCTCCTGTCCATTGGAGAGAAGGAACCGCTTCATGCCCACAGAAGATCCTACAGCATCTCCATCAGGGTTGAAGTGGCTGATAATAGCCGTATTCATCCTTTTCCCCAGCAGTCTCTCCAGTTCCGCGGCTGATGATAGTGGTGTCATGTGCTTAAATTTTGTCGTCGCAAAATTAAAAATATATTGCAAGTACTAATTATTATTTTTACTTTTGTCGGCATATTTTGAATAAGAAACGAATTAATTTTAATACTTGCAATGAAGACATTTTTCAAGGTTTTGACTTACGTGGTCTTTCCTCTGGCTATTATCTATCTGGTTTACTTGAATTATCAGAGTATTATGGAGCCTGTAAGGTTTCAGAACGAGGTCGACAGGAGGGAAGCGGTTGCAATTGACAGACTGATCAGCATCAGGACTCTTCAGGAGGCCTACAAGACTCAGAACCGCAGGTTTCTCTCTACCACAGATTCTCTTATTGATTTCTATAAGAACGGTAAGATAACCATCGTGAAGCAGATCGGTTCCATGGATGACTCTCTTGCAGTTGCTCAGGGTAAGGTCAGTCGTGAAAATATCGACATATTGGTAAGAGATACGCTTCTCAAGGGATACAAAGAGCCTGTCGACTCTCTCAACTTCATTCCTTTCTCCGGCGGTAAGCGTATCCAGATGCATTCTGTCGTAAGGCAGGTATCCGGTATCGACATTCCTCTGTTCGAGGCGCTCATGCCCTATGATGATCTTCTCAACGGTCTTGACAGACAGTCTATCGTCAACCTCAAGGCTGAGAACGAGGATATGAAAAGGTACCCCGGTCTGAAAGTCGGCGATATCGACAATCCTAACAACAACGCCGGTAACTGGGAGTAGTGCTGATGCATAACCAGCAGCATAGGATAACCATTCAACTCGACTTGGATGGTTATTCTTTTACCATATATGACCGTAACGGCAGGCGCGTCTCAGAAGAGCGTCACGAATGCCGTTCAGGGGTTTCTGCTGAGGATTTAAGACCTGTGCTGGAGCAGAGGCCTGCCTCGCTTTCGATTTATGTCCCTACATGGAAATATGTGCTGGTTCCGCAGTCGCATTTTGCCGCGGAAGATATCCGCTCGTACTTGGATGCTGTCCGCGAGACCGGACCCGATGACAAGGTGCTCATGCATGAGTTGCCTTCGAGAAAGGCCGTTTTAATCTTTGCTGTAGACGAAGGTCTGATGGACGGAGTGTCCGCGTTATGTCCGGATGCCGTGTTCTATCCGCTGTCATATGTGTTGATCGACAGAATGTCGTCAATGGAGGACAATAACCGTCTTGTTGCCGCGTTCTCAGGCGGAATGCTTCATGTGGCCGCTGCTGAGCGCGACCGTCTGCTGTTTGCCAATACATTCCCTGTAAGTGATACGGTAACGGCGGAGTATTTTATCTTTTCAGTCGCGAAGGAGGTCCTTTTCAATATGGAACACACCCGGCTGTATATTTTCGGCAGTGTTCCTTGCGATATGGAGAAGAGTCTTCGCAGGTATTTTTCAGACATCAAGTATCTGCAATGAGAATAATCGGAGGCATGTTGAAGGGGCGTGTGATCATGCCGCCGTCCGGATTCAAGGCGAGGCCTACAACGGACTTCGCCAAGGAAGGACTGTTCAATATTCTGGACAACAGCTGTGACCTTTCTGCGGTCAGGGTTCTGGATTTATTCTCCGGAACAGGCAGCATTTCCTACGAGTTCGCTTCAAGGGGAGTCCCTGAGATATATTCAGTGGAAATGAATCCGCTGCATGCAGCTTTCATAAAGCGAACAGCAGCGTCTTTCAATATCAAGGGCATGCATGTGGTCCGTCACAATGTCTTTGATTTCATAGATATCTGCAAGCTCGGTTTCGATATAGTCTTTGCGGATCCTCCGTACGATATTGACGGTCTGGATACTATTCCGGACAGAGTTTTCAATGCCCCGGGAGTTCCTGGGGGCCTGCTTCTGGAAGGAGGTCTGCTGATACTGGAGCATCCCGGAACTTATTCTTTCAAGGAGCATCCTCGTTTCGATAAGGAGCGTAAATACGGTAATGTACATTTTTCATTTTTTAAATAATAAATTATGTCGACGGTAACATTGGGCGGCAACGCCGTGAATATCAAAGGGGTGTTTCCCACTCCGGGACAAACTGCCAAAAATTTCACAATGGTCAAGGGAGACCTGAGCGAGGCGTCTCTCAGTGACTGGGCCGGAAAGAAAGTGATATTGAACATCTTCCCCAGTCTGGATACGGCGGTGTGCGCCACATCTGTGCGTAAATTCAATCAACTCGCAGCAGGCATGGCCAATACTGTGGTTCTGGCCATTTCTAAGGATCTGCCTTTTGCTCAGGGACGCTTCTGTACGACGGAAGGTATAGAGAATGTGGTGCCTCTTTCAGCATTCCGCAATGCTTCTTTCGGTGAGGACTACGGAGTGGCTATGACGGACGGCCCGCTGTCCGGTCTTCTTGCCAGAGCTGTTGTGGTAATCGGAGAGGATGGCAAAGTTGTTTATTCTCAATTAGTCCCCGAGATTACGACGGAACCTGATTACGAAAAAGCAATCGCAGTACTGTAAATTTGTTTAAAAAAATTTGCAAATAAGTAAAAACACTATATCTTTGCAATCCCTTTCGGAAACGATAGGAAACAAATTAGGAACGGTGCGGTAGTTCAGCCTGGTTAGAATGCCGGCCTGTCACGCCGGAGGTCGCGGGTTCGAGCCCCGTCCGCACCGCCAAAAGCCCCGAAAATCTTCGGGGCTTTTTTTTCATGCACAGACCTTACAACTCCGGTATCTGCCTCAAGGCCGTAGTTACGCTCCAGGAGTCCGTCCCCCGGATCATCGCAACCAGCGTGCCTTTCTTCCCTTTCGCATCCTTATTGGTAACTATCGTGTAAACCTCGTCCTGCGACAGACATGTCTCGTCTATGCTTAACCTGGGCCCTATATTCTCAGGAAAAACTATACTGTCCTGACATGTGTCCCTGTATTCCCAGTCCGCATAGCCGCTCAGATGGTACTTGTACTGTTTCGAGAACAGTTCCCCGTCTGCTCCGTACAGTTCACCGATAGTCTTCAGGCTTAATGCCGTGGACTCGACACGTCTCTTTTAAAAAAGACGCAAACTCCTTCGTGAGTTGCGTTCCTTCGCTCGTCAGATCATACGACCTCACATATATCTTTCCTGTCCCTTTTTCCTGCCATTTCCGTTTCCTTATGTGCAGCCGTGTGATATATCCTCGTATGGAAAAGTCCTGTATCGTGACATAGTCCGTGAAGCCATACGAGACTATCTGCTTGTCCTTTATCTCTTCCGGTATTGACTTTATCTCGTCAAGATACACATCCAGTGTCTCTTCCTTTTCCGATTTCTCTGTCCTTACTATCTCAAAATTTTCCGCAACTATCGTTGGAAAAAATAGCTTCATTATCTCTTGCGTTTCCATGTCCCCAAAGGTAATCCTTTTATTTTCTCCAACATACTTTTTTCGTTGTCCCCAAAAAGATTCTAGGCATGGTAACATAAATTTGGATTTATGGATATTATTCGTATTTTTGTTAACTGAATTGTTAAACCAACTTGTTAGTAAAAATGATGAAATATGGGAAAAGAGAAGAAAAGTACACGGCAAATGATATTGGAAGCCGCTGATGCAGAGTTTCTTGAGAAAGGGTATGACGGCACGACCACGGCAAGCATAGCCGCCAGGGCGAAGGTGACCCATGCCATGCTGCATTACTATTTTCAGACGAAGGAGAACCTTTTCGAGATGTTCATCCAGGGGAAAATGGCACTTGTCAAGGAGGCGATATGCCCTCCGGTGAGGGCCGCTGTTCCTGGGGGGCTTGAGGACCAAGTCCGTTACATCGTCAGCCACCACATGGATTTCCTCCTCAGGCATCCGGAACTGCCGAAATTCATGCTCCGGGAGATCTGTTTCAACCGCGACAGGATGGCTATATTCGCGGCTGTCGCGCAGCAGGACGGCAACATAATGGATGTGGCGGCGAGCCTTAAAGCGGCGGCGGAGAAAGAAGGCCTCAGCATCGGATTCGACATCCGGACGTTTATGATTGAAATGGCCCTGTTCAATATATCGGCATTCATTTCCGCTGACATCCGCAGTTCCTGCTTCGGTGCGTCCGATGAGGCCGTTGCGGCCATGATAGAGGAGCGCAAGGCGGAAAATACAGAACGGATCCTGAAGATGCTGGGAAAATGAAAAAGTTGATAATTCTCTTAACTGCGCTGTCTCTTTGGATGTATGCCGGGGCCGAGGAATATACGCTCGACGGCATCCAGCAGCTGGCCCGCACCAATTACCCGGCCATCCGCCAGTTCGAGCTGATAGACAGGATTGTGGATTTCTCCCTTGCCGATGCCTCTTCCGCATGGGCGCCGCAGATATCCCTGTCCGGGCAGGCCACATACCAGAGTGACGTAGTGTCTTTTCCTGAAAGCATGACCGATGTGTTCAGTATGCTCGGAGTGGATATTTCCGGGCTTCACAAAGACCAGTACAAGCTGGCGCTGAACATAGAGCAGACGCTGTGGGACGGCGGTTACACTAAGTCCAGGAAAGAGGCGGTCCTGGCGGAGAAAGAGGTATCCTCAAAGTCCCTGGAAGTAGAGCTGTACGCACTGGCGGACAAGGTCAACCAGCTGTATTTCGGCATTCTCGTCCTCGATGAGCAGCTCCGTCTCAACGACTTGGCCGCAGGCATAATGGAGGATAACCGCAAAATCATCCGCTCCTATATCGACAATGGCCTGGCAGGACCCTCCGACCTGGCCAAGGTAGAGGCAGAGCTCATCGCCAACTCACAGCAGAGGACCAGGATCTGCTGCTCCAGGAAAGCCTATATACAGGTGCTGTCAGTCATGACCGGCAGGGAACTTTCGGAAGAGGATACTTTTGTCAGACCGGAGCCGGTACTGTACAGCGGCAGCCCGCAGAACAATAGACCGGAGCTGCAGCTTTACGATGCGATGGCCGCATCCCTGGAATCCGGCAGGACAGCAGTAAAATCCACGCTCATGCCCCGGTTCAGCCTGTTTGCCCAGGGCCTGTACGGTTATCCGGGCCTGAACATGTTCGAGGATATGATGGAATACCGGTGGAGGCCGAACTTCTATGTAGGAGTGCGTTTTCAGTGGAATATTTCCGCATTCTACACAAAGAGGAACACGGAACGCAGACTCGACGCATCCGTACGCCAAGTCGAGTTGCAGAGAGAGACCTTTCTGTACGGCAAACGGATTGAGCAGGTCCGCCTGAATGCAGACATTGAGCAGATGCGAGAAATTCTGGAGGACGACGACAGGCTCATCAACATCCGGACATCCATCCGGGAGGCCTCTGAATCCCAGCTGCGGAGCGGCACGCTCCTGATCAGCGACCTGCTGAAGGACATCAATGACGAGCAC
>DXAT01000007.1 GCA_019116965.1 Candidatus Coprenecus pullistercoris | reverse complement strand
CACCACGAGTTCCCTCCGTCAAAATACACGGGGATGACAGGCACTCCGCTGTTGCGTACAAGCCTCATCACCGTATTGGTCCATTCCTTGTCCGCCGGATATCTGCGTCCCCTGTACCATGTGGAGACCTCACCGGCTGGAAAGATGCTCAGACATCCGCCTTTTCTCAGTGTCTCCATGGCCGCCTTCAGGCCCGCCACGCTGCCATGGAGCTGTTTCTTGTCGGAGAACGGGTTCACTGCGAGGAAGCAGTCCCGCAGGTTGGGTATGAGCGAGAGCAGGAAGTTGGTGAGTATCTTCATGTCCGGCCTTATGGCGGCGATGGTGTTGTACAGCACTATCCCGTCCCATCCTCCGAAGGGATGATTCGAGACGATGATGCACGGACCTTCCTTGGGGATATAGTCCAGTTCCCCGGGGATTATGTCCACTTTGATGCCGCCGGCCTTTATGGCCTCTTTGGTAAATTCCCGGCCATGGCTGTCGGCTATCCTGGAGTACAGTCTGTTGATACGGTTGATCCCCATTATACCCATGGCGCAGGAAGCTACGAGCGAGCCTATCGGACCCTTGAGCCTTACAGCACGCATTATGTCCGATTTATTGATTAACTTTGTATCTTTAATATCTGTGCTCATAGATGTCTGTACAACCTGCAAATATAGCGATTATTTTGAAAATGCTGCCTCACAGTCCTGGGGTGTACCGTTTCCTTGATGCCTCGGGGACGGTTATCTATGTAGGTAAGGCCAAGGATCTTAAGGCCAGGGTTTCCCAGTATTTCCGCTCGGGCGGTCTCAACCGCAAGACTCAGGTCATGGTGTCCAGGATCGCCGATATCCAGCATACGGTCGTAGGTTCCGAGTCCGATGCATTTCTGTTGGAGAACAATCTCATAAAGAAGTACCAGCCGCGGTACAATATCCTGCTCAAGGACGGCAAGACTTATCCGTGGATATGCGTGGAAAGCGGGAATTTCCCGAGGGTTACCGTCACCAGGCGTTTCGTGCGGAACGGCTCGAGGTATTTCGGTCCGTACAGCTCGGCCATGCACGCACACGGTCTTCTGGAGCTCATCAACTCGCTGTACAGGCTCAGGACATGCCGGATGCCCATAACGGCCGAGGGTGTGGCCAAGGGCAAGTACAAAGTGTGCCTGGACTATCATCTCGGCCGATGTGCCGGACCTTGCGTGGGCAAGATGAGCGAGGCGGAGTACGGGGCGCAGATAGATGCGACAGTGCAGATACTCAAGGGCAATTCTTATTCGCTTATAAAGGATTTCGAACGGAGGATGAATGAGTGTGCGGCGGCCCTGAAATTCGAGGAGGCACAGATATGGAAAGAGAGGCTGGATCTTCTCCAGAAGCATTATGCCAAGTCCTTTATCGTCAATGCCAAAGGTATCAATGTGGATGTATTTCATGTGCTTTTCGAAGGACAGGATGCTTTCGGGAGTTTTCTCAGGGTGCATGACGGCTGCATAGTCCAGTCCCTCAACATGGAGATAAGGATGCGTATCGAGGAGGACGAGGCGTCCGTGCTGGGCTCGTTTATATCCGGCATATACGGGCGTCTCGAGCAGTTCGGAGACGCGGGGGACAGTCCGTCGGAGATAGTGGTGCCTTTCATGCCGGATATGCCGGAGGCTCTGCCGGGGGTGACTTTCACCGTGCCGGAGAAGGGTGACCGCCTGGCATTGCTGGAGCTCGGGCGCAAGAATGCGGCTGCTCTCAAGTTCGAGCGGCTCAAGCATGAGGAGTTCGTCAATCCGGAGGAGCACTCGGCGCGTATCGTGGAGAATCTCCGCAGGGATCTGGGAATGGAGGAACTGCCTGTCCATATCGAATGCTTCGACAACTCCAACATCCAGGGAACCAATCCCGTAGCATCCTGTGTGGTGTTCAGGGACGGGGCTCCGTCCAAGAAGGACTACCGGCATTTCAATATCAAGACCGTGGTGGGGGCCAATGATTTCGCATCCATGAAGGAGGTGGTCAACAGGCGGTATTCGCGTCTGCTCTCGGAAGGGGAGGAACTGCCTCAGCTTATCGTCATCGACGGGGGCCGGGGACAGGTCAATGCAGCGTACGAGGCACTGGACGAGTTGGGGCTTATAGGGAAAGTCAGGCTGATAGGCCTGGCCAAGCGCATGGAGGAGATCATTGTGCCGGGAGACCCTTATCCTCATTTCATCGACCGCAACTCCACTTCGCTGAGGGTGCTGATGCATATCCGCGACGAGGCGCACCGCTTCGGCATCACCCATCACCGCAACCGCCGAAGTACGTCTTCTTTAGTCTCTGAACTGGACAATATTCCCGGAGTGGGGGCGGTGAGCCGCGAGAAGCTCGTGGCCAAGTACAGGACCATGTCCAGGATAAAGAAGGCTCCCTACAGAGAGGTGGTCAATGTCATCGGCAGACGCAGCGCGGACTCTCTCTTCACCTGGTTGGGTCTGGAAAAGTCGTAATCAGAACGAGATGTCGAACAGGAACCCGAAGTAGTTCCGGGATGCCGTTCCGTTTGGGCCGGTGCGGGCGTAGCGTACTCCTGCGCTGATGGGAAAGTTGAGGCGGATGATGTGGAAGTCCACCATCATATCGGCTCCGTAGGAGAAGTAGTCAGCCTCGGGGCCGCTTTCGCCGAAGTCTATCCCGTAATCGGCAAACGGTATCAGCTGGAGGCGCTTGAAGTACAGTATGGGGCCAATCCTGAAATCACCGAGGTAGACCGGGACAGCATAGTCAGCGGTGATGTTGAGGTAGGTATCTGCGAAACTGTACCGGTTGTAGCCTCTCGGCAGGGCTGCCATAGATGTCGTCATGAGCCTGTCGCGTCCGAGCTGTATCTGTGAGGCGAGGCTTATTTTCAGGCCCTGCTGGCGTGTGATGCCGGGCAGGTATGCGTAGCCGTCGGCATATACCAGGTCCTTGAAGTATCCCTTGCCTCCGGGGGATGACGCTCCCCTGACCGTAATTCCGAATCCCCATCGGGGAAATATCTGTGAACCGGCGGTGGGGATTACCTGTCCGTATGCTATGCCGTAGGATAGCTGGTGCCGCATGACGGGGACGCCTTGAGTCGTGATGATGCCGTTGGCGGACATGTCGCGTACGAAGGCGTAGTGCCTGTCGTTGGTGAAGTTCCATGCTGCGAAAGGGGTGAGGCTCCGGTACCAGCCACGGCTGTTGAAACTGATCGGGTAGTAGAGCATCGCACTGACGGACAGCAGCGGGCTGTGCCTGTTCTCGGCAGCGAACTGGGTGCCGGTCGTAAGGTCGTATGCGTATGTGAAGGTATTCCTCTCGTTGACATCCACTCTCACTTCTGCGGCCAAGTTACCGACAAGCCTGGCATCGAGGGTGAAGTGTCCGGAGTGGAACCAGCCTCCGGTGTTCCAGTCCCTGACATAGCCGTAGCTCAGTGTGGAGATTATGTCTCCCAGTGAGTTCTGGGACAGAACGGTCACTCCTGGGGACGCTATCTGCGATATGTGCTCGAACGACAGCGACATGATGCGGTCCACATCCACATATGCCGGGAACCAGGAGTGTATTCTGAATGCGTGCAGCAGCTTGTTGTATGGCCTGGAGGGGTATGTCTCACAGTCGAATGTGCAGATATCCGCTGTGTCCACGGCCAGCGAGTCCAGGCGAAGCGATGCCTGGGCGCTCAGAAATTCCGCCAAAGGGTGTCTGTATGCTTCCTTGAAGTCGGCCGGTTTCCGTTGCAGCCGGTCATGGCCTGAGCAGACCAGGCGGTAACCGCCGAGGCCGTACTCGCAGTAGAAGAGTTGCCGGGTCTCGGGATCGTAGTAAGGAAAGTCGGCGCCGTATTCCGAGTTGGTCAGACGGTAAAGCGAGCCGTTGCGCGTGTCGAGGCAGTAGATGTTGAGCACTCCGTCCAGGTCGCTGGAGAAGTAGAGGATGTCTCCGGCCGCTTTAAGCCCCGATATGCTCTGAGGCTGTGGCCTTACTGTTTCGGACCATTTGCCGTCCCGTAGGCGGTATATGCCTATGCCATCCTCCGTAATCACCGTGGAGAACAGACTGCCGCCTATGAATGCGGATTCCCTGGGCTGTCCGTTCTCAGGCGGATCTATCCGGAGAAACGGCTCTCCGGTCCGGGCTGACAGCAGAGTCAGGTATTGTCTGCCGTCAACTGCGTATTCGGCAACGGCCAGAGTATCTCCTGAGGGAGACGGGGCGGGATTGAAGTATTTTGCCCTGTGCTGGAGAGACCTTGTCCGGCCGGTGAGGATGTCGAAGCTCATGATTACGGAGAAGTCCTCGAGGTCGGCGGAGTTGTTTGTGACGGTCTCCGACCAGTACACCATGTGTCCGGAGTCATAAGTGGGCCTGGAAGCTACGGTATTGAAGAATCTGAGAAAATGCTCCCGTCCGGATGAGTCTATCATGACGAGTTTGCATGCCGTCTCCATGCCGCTCTTGACGGCTATAACCGAACCGTAATAGGGAGACTCCCTGTCGGATATGAATATCGGATTGGAGAACTCGGTGTAAAGCCTGTCCTTTTTTGAGGTCAGGACACTGTAGCCGGTAAATTCTCCTCTCGACAGATAGTCCTGTCTCCACATCTCGGTAAGAGTTTTCTGGGAGCGCTCAAGATATGTCTGTTCGTCCACGCCGGTTATGTAGGAAGTGGGGGATAGGAGTTTGCCTATGTGATACCATCCGTCCACGGGGGTGGACATGTACCGCCCCGTGAAGTCGGCCAGCGAGGACTCGTATCGCATGTAGCCTCCTAACAGATACCCGAATACATAGTCGTTGGGAGTATGGTACCTGTAGGAGCCGAATCTGAGACGGTCCCAGTTGCGGTAGTCTCCGTTGAGGTACATGGCCCTGATGTATTTGAGGAAGTCGGCGTTGCGGCCGCGTCCTCCCCTGGTCAGTTCCGTCTCGGCTATCACCGCGTCGCCCTCAAGCGTATAGGTGCTTATGAACAGCCCGAGTCCGAGACCGGTCACCTGTTCGCCGAGGATGTACCGGAATACATTGTAGAATCCTTTCGTAAAATGCTCTACCTGTCCTACATGGCGGGACTCGTGGATGGTCAGATGGGTGATCCAGGAGTCGGGTTCGCTGCCGTAGGGGTCAGGAGAGGAGAACAGGTCTATCCGCTTCGGTGCCCATGTGACGACTCCGTTGCTCAGCGTCGTGTAGGGGTGGAGAATAACCGGTATGGGCTTCGGGTCTATGTTGAGTTCGGACATGACTGCCGGCCTTACCCGCTCGAGGGTGCGCAGATATACCCTGGCGATTGAATCGGTCTCTTCGGGATAGATGAGCCTGTAATGGTCCGAGGAGATGGTTCTCCAGCGTGCGCGGCCCGGGTCGCTGCCGGATGTCGAGTACTGGCAGTAGGCTGTCTGGGCGGATATGACAGTCAGAAGCAGTGTCGATAAAAATAGCAGCGTTCTGTTCATCGTGGCGCAAAGATAGTTATATTTGCATAAATATAGCAGTTATACATGAGTACCGTATTTCAGATTCTGACACTTCTTGGTGCGCTGGGTATGTTCCTGTACGGCATGACCCTGATGAGCGAGGGACTTCAGAAAGTAGCCGGCAGCCGGCTGAGGTCGATTCTCTCGGCCATGACCGCCAATTCATTCACCCGTATCCTTACCGGTACTTTCATAACGGCAGTCATTCAGTCCTCAAGTGCGACGACGGTGATGATTGTCAGCTTTGTGAACGCCGGACTGCTGAGCCTTACCCAGGCCGTGGGAGTCATTATGGGTGCCAATATCGGTACGACGGTCACCTCATGGCTCATCTCTCTGCTTGGTTTCACGGCTGACATATCCGCCATCTCCATACCGCTGGTCGGCATAGGCTTTGCGTTCATGATGTTCAAGTCCCAGAAGCGGAAGAACATAGGAGAGATGATTATCGGATTCGCTATGCTTTTCCTCGGTCTGAACTTCCTGAAGGATTCCGTGCCTGACCTCAACAGCAATCCTGAGATACTTGCATTTATTCAGAGGTGGACAGACTGGGGCTTCCTCTCCGTGCTGATATTCGTGCTGGTAGGAACTGTCCTCACCATCGTGCTTCAATCATCCAGTGCCACAGTGGCTCTTACACTTGTTATGGCAAGTCAGGGCTGGATACCTTTCGAGATGGCCGCCGCCATGGTGCTCGGAGAGAATATCGGCACCACCATCACAGCCAATATCGCGGCGTCTGTCGGCAATATATCGGCCAAGCGGGCAGCGTTGGCCCATACGGTATTCAATGTATTCGGAGTTATCTGGGTGCTTGCCATATACAAGCCGTTCCTGTGGCTGGTGGCCAAGATTGTGGTTGGTCTCGGGGGCGAGGACCCGTTTGAGTCCACGGCTTCCCTGCTCTATGCCATCTCTACGGTCCACACTCTTTTCAATGTCCTCAACACCTGTATCCTTGTATGGTTCACTCCTCAGATAGTCAAGCTCGTGACCCGTTTGCTCAAGGGGCATAAGGACGAGGAGGAGGTATTCCGTCTCCGTTACATTCAGGGCGGCATGATGAGCACCGCCGAGTTGTCTTTGGAACAGGCCGAGCAGGAGGTCGTGCATTTTTCCGAGATAGTGAAGAGGCAGTACGCCTATGCGCGGCAGGCTGTCAACGAAGCCGATGACGAGAACCGTTTTGATGTCCTGTTCAAGAAGCTCGAGCACTATGAGCAGATAACCGACCGCATCGAGTTCGAGATAGCGAAGTATCTGAGCAATATAGGCGAGGGAGAGCTGAGCCAGGAAGGCACCAACAAGATGCACGCCATGTACAAGATCATAAGCGAGCTGGAGAGCATGGGAGACTCCGGTTTCAATATCGGCCGCATACTCCAGCGCAAGAACCTGCACAATCAGAAATTTGACGAGGCTGCCGTCAAGAAGCTCAATCACATGCTTGACCTGGTGGATGTCGCGATAGACAGCATGATAACCAATCTGAAGTCAGGCTTTAACCGTGTCATCAACATCGCCAATGCCCAGGATGCCGAGCATGACATCAACGAGTACCGCGACAACCTCAAGGAGGAGCATCTGCGCAATATAGAAGCCGAGGAGAGCGGCTATCTCCGTGGGGTCTACTACATGGACCTTGTCTCTGAATGCGAGAGGGTAGGAGATTTCGCCATCAACATATCGGAGGCACTTGTCGAGCTGCACTGATCCGCAACGGTCTGCTTTTGGGTATTTTGCGGTAATTGTCCCAAAATTTCGTATATTCGCATAATAAACCCTATAATCTGTAAAGATGTCAGAAATTTCTGTAAAGACTCCGTGGTATCCTTATACCGAGGGAGTCCCCGTACATCTGGAGTACTTCAAAGGCTCGATGTTCGAAATGGTTGCCTCCGTGGCCGCCAAGTATCCCGACTATGTGGCATTTGACTTCATGGGCAAATCCACGACCTATGCCAGGATGATCAGGAAGATAGAGCAGTGCGCCAAGGCACTGAAGACCATCGGTATCCGCAAGGGCGACTGCGTGACCATCGCCATGCCCAACTGCCCCCAGGCCATCTACATGTTCTACGCCATCAACCTTGTCGGCGGTATCGCGAGCATGGTGCATCCGCTCTCGAGCGAGAAGGAAATCGAGTTCTATCTCAATGAGTCCAACAGTATCACGGTCATCACTCTCGATCAGTTCTACGGCAAGATCGAGGCGATACGCAAGAATACCGGCATAGTCAATGTGATACTGGCCAGTATAAAGGACGAGCTGGCTCAGCCCCTGAAGGCCGGCTATATGATTACCGAGGGCTACAAGATCGCCAAGATTCCGGAGGACGCTCCTGTCATCCGCTGGAAGGAATTCATGAAGCTCTCCAAGTGCTGCTTCTACAATTACAAAGTGGAGCGCGGCGACAATGATCCGGCCGTCATCCTCTACTCCGGCGGAACAACCGGCACCACCAAGGGTATCATGCTCACCAACCGTAACTTCAATGCTCTCGCCGAGCAGGTCATCACCACCAACCCGATGTTCGGCCCCGGGGACAAGATGCTGGCAGCCATGCCCGTCTTCCACGGCTTCGGTCTCGGTGTCTGCATCCACACGATGCTGGCCAAGGGCGGAAGGTGCGTCCTCGTGCCCCGCTTCACCCCCAAGAGCTACTCCAAGCTCATAACCAAGAACAAATGCAACTTCATCGCCGGCGTACCCACCCTCTACGAGGCCATGCTGCGCCTGCCCAATATGGAGAAGGCCGATTTCTCCCACCTCAAGGGCGAGTTCTCAGGCGGAGACTCCCTGTCCATCGAGCTTAAAAAGAAGATGGACAAGTTCCTCGCCGACCACAAGGCCACCATCAAGGTGCGTGAGGGCTACGGCACCACCGAGTGCGTCACCGCCTGCTGCCTGACACCGGTCAAGCTCCAGAAAGAGGGCAGCATCGGCATACCTTTCCCGGATACTTATTTCAAGATAGTCAGGCCCGATACCGAGGAGGAAGTACCCTACGGCGAGGAGGGTGAGATCGTGCTTTCCGGCCCCACCGTCATGCTCGGCTACTACAACAAGCCCGAGGAGACAGCCAAGACCCTGCGCAAGCACGCAGACGGCCTGACCTGGCTCTATACCGGAGACCTGGGCTGCATGGACGACCAGGGCTTCGTCTACTTCAGGGGCCGTATCAAGAGGATGATAGTTACCTCCGGCTACAATGTTTATCCGGCACAGCTTGAGAATATCCTGGATGCGCACGAGAAGGTGCAGATGAGCTGCATCATCGGTGTGCCCGACCCTTACAAGATGCAGAAGGTAAAGGCGTTCGTCATGCTGAGGCCGGGCTACGAGCCGTCTCAGGAGACCAAGGACGAGCTGCTGGCCTATTGCCGCAAGTACATCGCCAAGTATGCGATGCCTTATGATATAGAGTTCCGCAGCGAGCTGCCCAAGACACTTGTAGGCAAGGTGGCCTACCGTGTGCTTGAGGAGGAAGAGGCAAAGAAAAATCAGGCATGAGTACCGGCGGTAAGATAACCAAAGGCGTGGGCTTCCAGCGCGGAGTCTACGCCTTTTGCCGTACTTTTGTAGGACCTTTCGTCAACATTATCCTGCATATAAAGTACAAACCGTGCAAGGTGCGCAGCCGTACCTTCCTGTGCCTGGGCAACCACACCCAGAACCTCGATCCCGCCCTTATGGTCATCGGCACCCGGAGGCACATGCGCTTCGTGGCCAATGCCTCCCTGACCCGCGGCGCCGCCGGATTCTTCCTCAATCCCCTCTTCGGCATTATCCCCCGGGAGAAGGGAGCAAAAGGCGATGCCGCCATTGCCCTGATAGAGGCCAATCTGAGGGCAGGCGTCTCCGTGGGAATGTTCCCCGAGGGCAACCGCAGCTGGGACGGTGAGACCGAATTTATCTCGCCCCGCACCGCTGCCCTGGTCAAG
>DXAT01000082.1 GCA_019116965.1 Candidatus Coprenecus pullistercoris | reverse complement strand
CCTCCATGAAGTCGCGTTCCTCCTTGGCAAAGGACACTTTCTGGTCGGGGAAATAAGTGTTGATGAACTGCTGTGCGGCCTCCGGCAGCTGGTTGAACTGGATAGGACGGTCATTGTCGGCATAAGCCGATGTAACTGAGAAGAGCAGCAGCGAGGCTGCGAGAATCATAATTTTTTTCATGACTTTACTTTTTTAAAAATTATCACTGTTGTTTTATTTTCACAGTGCAAAGATTATCCTCAATTCTGAAATGAATTTAAAATCCTAAAAATTTTTCGGCCACCGTACAGAAAACTTATGCATTCCTCCCTCAAAAGCGTACCTGACCTCCAGGTTGCAGTACCTCTGAATAGCCCCGACAATAGCTAACCCGAGCCCCATCGAGCCCTCGCGGCCCCCGCTCTTGTAGAAACGCTCGAAGATATGTTCCGAATCCAGAGGCGACTGACCGGTGTTGGATATCTCCAGCGTCCGCTCCGATATCCTGACGCATATACGGCCGTGCTCCGGAGTATATATAAAGGCGTTCTTGAGCAGATTGTTGACAAGGGCCGAGGCCAGCGACTCATTCATCTCCACCACCAGATCAGTCTCAGGCACAGGGAAATCCACCTCTATCTCCTTGTCCTCGTATATCTCCGAGAATATCTCCACACTCTCCTGCACCGTCTTGGGGATGCTGACACGGGTCTTCTCCGGAAACTGACCGTTGTCTATCTTGGTCAGCATGAGCAGGGTCCGGTTAAGCCGCACCACTGAACCGAGGGTGCGCTGGATGCCCATAAGCTCCTCCATCTGCTTCTGCGTCAGCTCTGTATTGTCGATAAGCCACTCCACCCTATTGCCCATCACCGCCAGCGGAGTCTGAAGTTCGTGCGAGGCATTGCCGATAAACTCCTTCTGTGCCTCGAATGCCTTCTGATACCGGCCCAGGGCCTGCTCGGCCGCCGCATTCAGTTTCCGGAACTCGGTGATATCCGTCGGATTGTCCAACGGTGGATTGCCGCCGCCGATTCTAAGACGGTCCAGCCAGCCTAAAAGCCTGTAGAACGGCCTCATATTGCGGTAGAATACCAGCACCGTAACCAGCATGACAGTCAGCAGCAGCAGGACGTACAGTATCACAATCCAGACCAGCGTCGAGCGCATAAGCTCCTGCTTGTCTATGGTCGGGGTATAGACTTTCAGCAGATAGTACGCCCCGTCATCGTCCATAAACACGGTCGTCAGTACGCGCGATGGCTCGTATCCTATCAAGGGGAAATACTGCTCGCTGTAATAGTAGCGTATGCGCGGATAGTCCTGAGCGAACTGCTCTCCCACCGGGATGATGTCGTACATGATATTGGTACCCTCATTGGCCGGCAGTTCATTGCCTGATAGGGCCTTCTCTATGACAAGCTCGGTAAAGAGGTCCAGAGCGTCATCCGTCTCGTCGTTGACATCGTCCAGCATCTTGAAATAGAACAGCGCGGCCCATGCGGCCATCAGCGGCAGCAGGACCAGGGCCAGTCTGAGCGTTATGCGGTAGATGAGCTTCATTCCCCTTTCTGTTGTGATGATTCGACAAGCTTATATCCGAAACCGTAGACGGCCTTTATCTCGATATCCGCACCGGCTGTCTGCAGTTTGCGGCGCAGGTTCTTCATCTGCGCGTAGACAAAATGGAAATCATCCGCCTGGTCCGCATGATCGCCCCATACGGCCTCGGCCAACACCGACTTGTCCACTATGTGGTTGGGACGCTGCATGAAATAGAGCAGGATATCGAACTCCTTCTTGAGCAGCTCCACCGGCTTTCCGTCAATCTGCACGCAGCCGTTGTCCGGCTGGAGACTTACGTTGCCGTACTCGATGGTCAGCTCGCCTCCGCTCCGACCGCGCCTGAGCACGCTGCGGATACGGGCCTTGAGCTCGGCCATGTGGAACGGCTTGGGAAGGTAGTCGTCCGCACCCTTCTCCAGGCCATAGACCTTGTCGTCCAGCGAATCCTTTGCCGAGATGATGATTACATTCTCCCTCCTGTGCAGCTCCTTTATATGATCCAGCAGCCTGAGACCGTTCCCGTCCGGCAGCATGATGTCCAGCAGTATGCAGTCATAGGTGTACCCGGCAATCCTGGCGTCGGCCTCGGTGAAGTCCGAAGCTGTCTCCACCACATACTTCTCCTCGGTCAATGCCCTATGCATCAACTCCCTGAGCGACGGATCATCCTCTACTATAAGAAGTTTCATGACAGTTATCCTCCAAAATCCACACAAATTTAGCGATGAATTCTGAAAAGAAACTGAAATTTCACAAATTATGACTTATATTTGCAGCCACAATATCGGGGTGTGGCGCAGTTGGCTAGCGCACCTGCTTTGGGAGCAGGGGGTCGAAGGTTCGAGTCCTTTTACCCCGACTAAAGAGCGAGTGAGCCGAAGGTCTTCATGAACTGGACGCGCTCGTACATGGCCGGATCGTGGATGGCTGAATAGTTCAGGCGGCCTCGGATCTGGTCAAGGCTTTCGACCGTATTGTCTTCGAGAAACTTCACAATCCTGTTATTGAACTCGGTGATGACACCGGGACCGTGCTTGTACACGGCAGAACATATCTGCACCGCATCGGCTCCGGCAAGTATCATCTTGACAGCTGTCTCCGGTGTATGGATGCCGGTAGTGGCTGCTATGTCTATCTTCCCTATCGAAGAGAGAATAGCCGTCCAGCGCAGTACCTCCGGATACTCCCCTCCCTGCGAAAGCGGAGCCGCAGGCACCAGTTTGAAATGCTCGATGTCGATATCCGGGGTAAAGAAGCGGTTGAATATCACCACGCCTTTCGCTCCGACTGAGTCCAGACGGTCCACAAAGTTGACAATATTGGTAAAATGCTGTCCTATCTTTACGGACACAGGTATTCTGAGTTCAGATACGATGGACTTGACCACCTTGATATAGCCGTCCTCCAACGACGATGAGGATGTCTTGGGATTGGTGGACAGGTCGTATATGTTGATCTCTATGGCATCTGCTCCGGCCGCCTCTATCTGACGGGCATACTCAACCCATTCACCGGCACTGTAGCAGTTGATGCTGGCAATGACAGGTATCGATACCGCATCCTTAAGGGCCTTGATCCTTTCCGTATATCTGGCAATGGAATTACTGCGGACATAAGCATGCAGGTAATCCTCCATCTCAGGATATGACTGGCCGGCCGAGGCCATGAACTCCACCTCTCCCCGGATCTGCTCCTCAAACAGAGACTTCATCACCACCGCTCCGGCACCGCACCGCTCCATCTCCCTGACCTTATCCACATCTGCGGTAAGCGAGCAGCTGCTTACTATGACCGGGCTCTTGAGATCCAGCCCGAGATACTTTACCTGAATTGCCGACATAATTATCCTATTTTATTGAGTTTGCGCAGTACCGGCTTATAGTCCGTCCTCTGACGGATGATATTCTCAACCTCCGCGATAGGAATACGCTCCTGAGTCATGGTATCACGGTCACGGATGGTCACGCAGTTGTCCTCCAGAGTCTGATGGTCGACAGTGATACAGTAAGGAGTACCGATAGCATCCTGACGGCGGTAACGCTTGCCGATGCTGTCCTTCTCGTCGTACTGGCAGTTGAAGTCAAACTTGAGGTCATCTATGATGGCCCTGGCCCTCTCAGGCAGACCGTCTTTCTTGACAAGCGGAAGCACCGCCAGCTTGACCGGTGCCAGCACAGGGGGTATACGGAGCACCACTCTCTCCTCCCCGTTGTCCAGCTTCTCCTCGCAGTAGGATGCGGAGAGCACGGCTAAGAACATCCTGTCCAGTCCGATGGAGGTCTCAATGACGTAGGGAGTGTAGCTCTCGCCGGTCTCAGGGTCGAAATACTGTATCTTGCGGCCGGAGAATTTCTGATGGTTGCTCAGGTCAAAATCCGTACGGGAATGGATGCCCTCGAGTTCCTTGAAGCCGAAGGGGAATTCAAATTCGATGTCAGTGGCGGCGTTGGCATAGTGGGCCAGCTTCTCATGGTCGTGGAAGCGGTACTTCTCATCGCCCAGTCCTAGGGCCTTGTGCCACTGCAGACGGGCCTCTTTCCACTTGGCGAACCACTCGAGCTCGGAGCCGGGACGCACGAAGAACTGCATCTCCATCTGCTCGAACTCCCTCATACGGAAGATGAACTGACGGGCCACTATCTCGTTGCGGAAGGCCTTGCCTATCTGAGCTATGCCGAAAGGAACCTTCATACGGCCGGTCTTCTGGACATTGAGGAAGTTGACGAATATACCCTGCGCTGTCTCGGGACGCAGGTAGATGATACCGTCCTCGCCGGATATGTTGCCGAGCTGGGTGGAGAACATCAGGTTGAACTGACGCACCTCTGTCCAGTTCTTGGTACCGGATATGGGGCAGACTATACCGCAGTCGATGATGATGTCGCGCAGGCCCTGCAGGTCGTTGGCATTCAACGCTTCCGTCATGCGGGAGCGAACCTCGTCCATCTTCTGCTGATTGCGCAGCACATTGGGATTGGTGGCGCGGAACTGGGCCTCGTCGAAGCTCTCGCCGAATTTGCGGCGGCCTTTCTCCACATCCTTGGCTATCTTCTCCTCCAGCTTTGCGATATAGTCTTCGATGAGCACATCCGCACGGTAACGCTTCTTGGAGTCCTTGTTGTCGATAAGGGGATCATTGAATGCCCCGACATGGCCTGACGCCTGCCATATCCTTGGATGCATGAAGATGGCGGAGTCGATGCCTACGATATTCTCATTGAGGCGCACCATGGCATCCCACCAGTATTTCTTTATGTTGTTCTTGAGCTCAACGCCCATCTGACCGTAATCGTAGACGGCACTGAGTCCGTCATATATCTCACTTGACTGGAATACAAAGCCGTACTCCTTGGCATGGGCGGTAAGTTGCTTGAATACTTCTTCCTGTGTCATATCTCCTTGATTTTAATATGCAAAATTAAAAAATTTTTATCATTGTGACGGAACTATTCCACCCGGTTACGGTGAAAATGAGGAGCGGCATAGAATACAAAACCGAGAAGGGAAATGAGACTCAGGCAGGCTCCCATGAGATAGGCATACGAGAACGAGCTTCTCTCGCCTATGATACCGCCCAAGACCAATCCTATGCCTATCCCGACATCCCAGAAAGTCAGATAGGTGGATGTGGCTGTACCTCGCTGGTCATGCCGGCCGAGATTGACGAACATGGTGTTGAAGGCCGGGAACATCGTCCCGAATCCGGCACCGAGCACCAATGCCGTGGCATAGAGCATGATGGATGTCGCATGGATGGAGACCGATGCCACTTTCTCACAGAGAAACAAGCTCAGGAAACACAGTATGACCGGATAGAAGGCCACATGTATCACCTCGGTTATGTGTCCGTGGTCCACCTGTTTGCCTGAAAAGAGACGGGATATGGCCAGACCGACGGCCATGCAGGTAAAGAACAGTCCAGTTCCTCCGGTGATACCCATGTGCTTGGCATACATGGCCACATAAGTGGTCGTCATGCCGTACGGTATGGACAGCAACAGCAGGTCTATGCCCAAAGGTATGCCCTTGAGCAGGACAAAACGGTCGAGGGACAGAGCTGTCCGCGGCATAGGTTGTTTTTTCGGAGTCTTTATCAATGAGGCGAATACCAAACCTGCGAAGCAACAGCACAAGGCCGTCATGAATATGGTGTCGAAAGACACATGATCATGCATGAACAGACCTGTCATGGGGCCGAGCGACATGGCGATGTTGTTGGCCAGGCCGTAGTAGCCTACGGCCTCACCCCTGCGCGAGGAAGGCGTGATATCGATTACAATAGTGTTGCCGGCAACGGTTACCGTTCCGAACGACAGGCCGTGCACTATGCGCAGCACTATGAACATCAGGACCGTACCTGTGACTATATAGCCTCCGAATATCAGCGTGAATATCAGGAACGACAGCAGATAAAGCGGCTTGCGGGCAAATGTGTCCAGCAGGTAGCCGGAAAACGGACGCACAGCCAGGGCAGCCACGGTATAGCAGGCCAGTATCGCACCCACGGCACCCTCCGTGACGCCGAACTCCTCGACCAAAAAAAACGGGAAAACCGGCATCAGCAGATAGAAACCGAAATACAGCAGGAAGTTTGCTGCGAGTATCAGGCAATAGCTCGGGGATACGAGCCGGTCTTTGGCGGCGCTGGTCATCTCGGTAGTTTTCTCTTATCAGCAACCAGAACAGAATACAGTACCGCTCCGGCAAGTATCACTAAAACCGCTATCGACGAAGCCAAGGAGATGTTCTTTCCGACAACAAACGATCCCGGATCATAGACAAATTCCACCTCATGGTCTCCCTCCTCGATGAGAAGAGCCCTGAGAATATAATCCGCACGGAGTATCGGAGCCTCCTGCCCGTCCACAAAGGCTTTCCATCCTGCCGGATACCATATCTCGCTGAATACAGCAAGCCCTCTGGCCGGAGCAGAGACATCATATACCAGACGGTCAGGAGAATAATAGGCAAGCCTTACCTCTCCGCCAGCAGCACCGTCATATCCTGTCACAGTCCCGTCCTCAGCATCCGGATCAAAGACTACAGCCGTAATGGCCGGATCTGTCACACTGAGCGCAGCCATCTCCGCATCAGCCGTTGAGGCGGTGACTGAGCGTTCCACAAACCATCCGTTGCCCAACCTGTAACGGTACGCCAAAGGCATGCTGTTGCCGTTGAATACGATATATTTGGTATTGAGCATCGCAAGCACAGGATAATACCCGAGAGAGTCCTCTATGACAGATATATCCTGAAGTCTCTGAGCCGCAGGCATAGCCGAGTTGATATCGGCTGCCGCCGCGCTCATCTCAGGCGCGATCCGGAACTCTATCAGATCTTGATAACGCTGGAGCTTGGCCGGGCTGTAACCACCTATAGTCTTGTGATGATAACTTACTATCGCGTCATTGAAAGTGTTGACACTCAAGTCAAGCACCCTGTAATGGGGATCTGTGTCCTGAAGTATGACCTCGTCCACCGGACGCGGATTGAACAGCGCGTCCACATTACGCTCAGTTACAAAATGGTCCTTGTTCAGATAGCGCTTGTCCACACCCCACAGGTCTGCCAGAAGCAGTACACCGAGAACGGCAACCGCCAGCATGGCCTTGAACTTTCTTTTCCACAGAAGCACAAGCGCACCGGCCGACAGCAGGATGAATGCAAGCGAGCGGAAGGCATCCGACCTGAGCAAGTGACGGCGGTCATCGGCTATAGCGTCCATAAGGGCAGTATTGCCGCCGAAAACCCGTATGTCCGAAGACGATACGAAATCGCCCGCAAGCGACGGGAACAAGGCGAATAACAGACACAGGCCTCCGGTAACGGACAAGGCTACTGTAAGTCCGGTCCTGATCCTGCCTTCCGTAGCGGGCTCCTTGGCGAAAAAGGCCCGGTGGACACCGAGTATGCCCAAAAGAGGCACGGTCACCTGAAGTATGACCAAAATCATGGACACAGTCCTGAACTTATTGTACAGAGGGGCATACTTGAAGAACAGCTCGGAGAACCACATGAAATGAGAGCCCCAGGCCAGGAACAGAGCAAGAAGCGAGACAACGGCTATCCACCACTTGTAGCGTCCCTTTATCACACAAAGGCCGAATACAAACAGGAAAAGAGACACGGCGCCGAGATACATCGGCCCGGCAGTAAAGGGCTGAGGCCCCCAGTAAAGAGGCATGCCCTTGCGCATGTTCTCAGCATTGATGCCGTATGACTCGAGGCATCTGACCGTAGCGGACTCGCCGGAAAGCTCTCCAGAGGAGGAGCCTCCGTTGAAGTCCGGTATCAGCAGATTAGGAGTCTCCTCTATACCGTAAGACCAGGCCGTGGCATAATCCAGCTTGAGACCGTCCCCTGTCTGGTTATCCTCGTCGTGGGTCAGCTCCGAGCCGCCGCGCATGGTGTATTCGGCATACTCGTAGGTGGGCAGGAGCTTGTTGGCGTTGGTGGCTATGCCGAGAAGGCCGCATACCAGCATGAGCGCCGATGTCGTGAGCCAGCGCCTGAGCGGAGCCTGACCGTCTTTCCTCTTTCTCTGAGCCGCTATGGCCCCGCAAAGCTCTGCTATCACATAGCCGATGACGATAAACGCAAGATAGTATGTTATCTGAGGATGATTGGCCTTGATCTGAAAGCTCAGGGCCACGGCGAACAGGGCTGCTCCGAGCAGAGCCTTTCTCCTATAGGCGTATACTGTGGCCGCCAGCACCCACGGCATAAAGGCGATGGCCACCATCTTGGTATTGTGGCCCACCTGAATTATCTGCATGTTGTACGAGCAGAATGTAACGGCTATCGCACCGACAGCCGACAGCCACGGGTTGACTCCGAATGCCAGAAACAGCAGGAATCCACCTAAAAGCGAGATTATCAGATAGCTCGGCGGCCGCTGTCCCCAGAAAAGCAGGTCATACAGCGGAGTAGTCGCATCGCCTTCGTAATTGACGGATATCTGAGTGGACGGCATGCCCGAGAACATCGAACCCGTCCATAGGGCCGGGTCATCCGGATGCTCCGCATTCCACTCGACTATCTCATGGGACATACCCTTCCATGAAGTGATATCCGACTGGTCTACTATCTTTCCCTGCAGCACATACGGCGCATAGGCGTATGCAACTGCCACGAATCCCGCCACTATTATCACATACGGCAGAATCTTTTTCAGTATCATTTTCGTATTCATAGCCGCAAAGATACTCTTTTTCTATCAACGGGACACAATAAAAAAGCCGGCTTGCGCATGACAAACCGGCCTTCTTGCAACTCTCCTATATCGTATTACATCATAGACAGCGCAGCGCCTGCAGCTGACAACAATATGATGATAACAATCAGTCCAATGCAGGAAATTATCAATCCAGCTATCGCAAGGCCCTTAGGTTTCTTGAACATTCCCACGATCGAGAAGATGAGACCTAATGCCCAAAGTATCCAGTTCAGCACAGGAACCCAGCAGAATACCAAGCCTACCAAAGCAAGTACGAAACCGGCGATACCCATTCCGTTTTTCTTCTTTACGACTACAACAGGCTGAGGCTGCTGCTCATTTACATTTGCATTCTCAATTTCCATAGTTTTTGAATTAAAATTGTTAGTAATTAAGTTGTATTGTTTGCAAATATATGTTCCGGATTCCACATTTCCAAATTTCCACCGCATTTTCACCTGTCCTGCAGGCAAAATACTACCGGGACCGGAGACGCAGAACGGAGAAAACAGAGGCGCAGACAGTCAGGGCTCCGGCCAGCAGCAAGGCGTCATGCGGAGCTCCGTCCCCGAAAAGATGGAAAAGCAGGGCCACGAGCGCCGCGCCGGTGGACTGGCCTACCAAACGGGCAGTGGAGAGCATGCCGCTTGCACTGCCCGCCCGGTGATTAGGTGCCGAGCTGAGCAGCATGTGGTTGTTGGGCGACTGGAAGAATCCGAAGCCGGCTCCGCACATCATAAGACGCCAGGCGATATCCCAGTGCGAGGCATCCTCGGGGATATAGGACAGCAGGAAGCAGCCGGCACTCATCAGCAGCAGACCGGCACTGCCCAGTATACCGGGATGGACCCTGCCGCTCAGCGCTCCGGAAAGAGGTGCCACGAACATCACGACAAATGGCCATGAGGTCATCACTACCCCGGTCTCCACCGCATTCATCCCGAAAGTATGCAACAGCAGGAAAGGCATGCCCACCAAGGCCAGCATCTGGGCCGTATAGGACACGATACTCGTTATCACCGACATGGAGAACATCGGACGGCGCAGCAGATCGAAAGGCAGCATCGGATATTCACGCCTGAGCTGACTCCTGACATAAAACCACGCCGACACTATCAGGAAGGCAACACCTATGAGTACAAGCGTCAGGCTCCCGTCATGAGAATACAGTTCAATACATCCTATCAGCAGACCGAATACAACGGCATTGAGCAGAGCGTCCTTAAAATTGAACCTGCGTCCGGCCACATGCGTCGGATTGTCCGGCAGAAAACGCCATCCCATGAAAAATGTCACTATTCCGGCCGGGATATTGATGGCGAACAGCCACGGCCAGGATGCGAAAGACAGGATAGCGGCGGCGATGGAAGGTCCGGACACTGCTGCAAGAGCCACCACCGTAGCATTGATGCCCACTCCCTTGCCGAGATGCCGCTTAGGAAAAATCAACTTGGCAATGGAAGTATTGACACTCATCATCATCGAGGCTCCCAAGCCCTGAAAGGCCCTTGAGGCGGTAAGCATGAGCAGAGTATGGGACATGGTACACAGGACGGAAGCCACTGTGAACACAGCCACTCCGCTCAGGTAGACCTTCTTGTAACTGTACAGTTCTCCGAGAGTGGAAAAAGGCAGCAGAGTCATCATGATCACCAGCTGAAAGGCGTTGATGACCCATATCGAATCCGCCGATGATACTCCCAACTCCTGAGCGATGGTAGGCAGGGCGACATTGCAGATATTGCCGTCCACCACAGACAGGAAGATACCGCAGAAGACTGCAATCATGGCATAGTAAATCTTAGGACGGTGCAGTCCGTCCCAATCCATATTGCCGGTGATTCTTTCCTCTTCCATTTGACTGCAACAAAAGTACGCAAAATAGAGAAACGGCAAGCAAGAGAGCATGCCCTTTTTGTAATCTACCAACAATCAATGACTTAGCAACGCGGCACATTCTTTTGGGGATGAGCGGACTGCTCCGGAAGCACACCCCGGTCCGGTAACACACTGATCAGCGAGTGATTACATTTTCGTGGTGCTGCAGTACCTACCGTTCATTCACCGGCGGACGGAGTCCGAGACGGCTGACCGAGGAGACGGCTCCGCAGACAGTAAGGATACCGGCCAGAAGCATGGCGTCATGAGGCGCCATGTCCCCGAAAAGATGGAAGAACAGGGCGACAAGAGCCGCGCCGGTGGACTGGCCCACAAGACGGGCTGTGGCCAGCATACCGCCTGCGCTTCCGGCGCGGTGATTGGGGGCGGAGCTGAGCAGCATGTGGTTGTTGGGCGACTGGAAGAAACCGAATCCGGCTCCGCACATCATCAGACGCCATGCTATATCCAGATGCGAGGCATCCTCGGGGATGAACGAGAGCAGGAAACAGCCCGCACTCATCAGCAGCAGGCCGAAAAGTCCGAGCAGCCCCGGATGTACCTTGCCTATCAGCGAGCCGGCCAGCGGAGCCACGAATACGATGATAAGCGGCCAGGAAGTCATCAGCAGCCCGGTCTCCACGGCATTCATTCCGAATGTGTGCAGCAGCAGGAAAGGCATGGCCACCATCGCCATCATCTGGGCGGTAAATGAGACAATGCTTGTAACTACGGATATTGAAAATACGGGAATGCGCAGCAGATCAAAGGGCAGCATAGGATACTTCCGGTCAAGCTGGCTCTTGACATAGATATAGCCGAGGATCAATAACAGGGCTGCCCCGATAAGCACTGTCGTGGGTCTTGCGCCGTGCGAATACATCTCTATGCAGCCTATCAGCAGACCGAACACGGCGGCATTGAGCAGCGCGTCCTTGAAATTGAAATGCCGGCCCCGGACATGGGTCGGATTGTCCGGCAGATGCTTCCATGCCATGAAGAAAGTCACTATCCCCACCGGAATATTGATGGCGAACAGCCAGGGCCATTCGGCAAATGAGAGGATCCCGGCCGCCACCGTCGGGCCGGCAACCGAGGCCAGGGCCACCACCGTGGCATTGAGCCCCACACCCCGGCCGAGGTATTTTTTCGGATAGGTAATCTTCACCAGAGTGGTGTTGACGCTCATCATCATAGCCGCACCTATGCCCTGAAAGACCCTGGAGGCCACCAGCAGGGGCAGGGTATGTGAGAAAGAGCAGAAAAACGAGCCTATGGTGAACAGCACCACTCCGGAGACATACACACGCTTGTAGCTCAGAAGTTCTCCAAGCGAGGAGAATGCCAGCAGGGTCATCATGATCACCAGCTGGAACGAATTGACCACCCATATAGAGTCAGCCGACGACACTCCGAGCTCCTGCGCGATGGTAGGCAGGGCCACATTGCAGATATTGCCGTCCATCACCGACAGGAAGATGCCGCACCACAGAGATGCCACGGCATAATATATCTTCGGGCGGCCCAGACCGTCCCACTGCAGATTTCCAACGACAGTCTCCTCCTGTTCCGTGCCTGACTTCAATTCCACCTTTTTCATACCGGCTGCAAATGTACGCAAAATCATACAGCCCTGTCACCACTGGTCAACCTTCTTCCTATAGCGGCTTACCATTTTCGTAAATTTATTTCACTGACTTTCACTCCCCAGTAGTATCTGTTATTGCACTCTTCACATAAATGCCTGTAATTCAATGTAATATACCGAAAGCGGCAAAACAGATAGGGCCATATGTATGCGGATTCCGGGCAAAAAGCGCTGTATCTGTTATGAGGCTGCGACAGTAAGCAGATGAATATGTGTGCGTTATGGCGATGACCGAATTACAGATTGTGGGGTATGCCGAAAAAGTCGGACACCAATGGAAGAGAGATGAAAGAAAAATAGAGTCACCGAGTCCACGAGCCCGTGCGGCACACAGTTCCGCATCTGGGCCAACCAGGTGCTCAACGCTCGTTGCTCTCACGCTGATGATAGCAGAGAGCCGCATGGAAGAGATGGACATGATGGTCAAGGTTATTGTCAATCTCATTAACAAGAACAATCAATAATCTATATTTATTGTTAAATTTGCAGGAAGTACTAAACTCAAATTTTGCGATAAATGAAAATCAACACCACAGCCAAATCCATCTGCGCCGCCCTGATAGGAACGGCAGCAGCGGCAGGAATCTCATCCTGCGCAGGAAATCAGACTGAATCACCTATGAAACAGAAAGTAGAGGAGTACGCTCCCTTCGAGCTGACATCGCCGCTGGCCTCCCAGCTGAGCGACAACGAGCATCAGATCGTGGAACTCTTCTTCCAGATCGGCCAGATTGCCGACGACCTTTTCTGGCAGCAGACATTCGGAGACAAGAGCCTTATAGACACCATCTCCGATCCCTATGCGAAACAGTTTGCCTATATCAATTACGGCCCGTGGGACCGCCTCGATGACAACAGCCCCTTCATTGATGGTTACGGTGCCAAACCCGATGTATGCACCTACTACCCCGCCGACATTACCCTTGAGGAGTTCAACGCCTACGATGACCCGAATAAGTCGTCCTGGTACACAGTGCTCCGCCGCGATGAGAACGGCAAGCTGAAGACCGTATGGTACCATGAGGAATACGCCGAGCAGGTGAACCGTATGTGTGAGCTCATGCAGCAGGCCGCAGACCTGGCCGAGGACCCGGGCCTGAAGAACTACCTGCTCAAACGCATCGACGCATTCAGGACCGATGAGTACTTAGCCAGCGACCTCGCCTGGATGGACATGAAGGACAGCAAAATAGACTTCGTCATCGGCCCCATCGAGAGCTACGATGACAAGTTCCAGGAGACCAAGACCTCCTATGAGTCATTCATCCTGCTCAAGGACACCGAGCGCAGCAAGGACTTAGCCAAGTTCGTAGCCATGCTTCCCGCCCTGCAGAAAGAGCTGCCCTGCAAGCCCGAATACAAGACATTCGTTCCCGGCACCTCTTCCGACCTCAATGTGTATGATGTAGTGTTCTACGCCGGAGACTGCAACGCCGGCAGCAAGACCATCGCCATCAATCTGCCCAACGACGAGCGTGTACACGCCATGAAGGGTACCCGCCGCCTTCAGCTGCGCAACTCGATGCAGGCCAAGTTCGACAAGATCCTCCTCCCGATAGGTGAGCTGGTACTCGCACCCGAAGACCACGAGCACCTGAAATTCGATGCCTTCTTCTGGAACGTAACCTTCCATGAAGTAGCTCACGGCCTGGGCATCAAGGAAACCATCAACGGCAAGGGCAGCGTAGACGCGGCCATGGGCACCGAGAAGACTTCATGGGAAGAAGCCAAGGCCGACATCCTCGGACTCTTCATGGTATGCAACCTCATAGAGAAAGGCGAGATTACCGGTATCAGCATTGAGGATGCCGTCACCACCTACATCGCAGGCATCTTCCGCTCGGTACGTTTCGGAGCCGCATCCTCGCACGGCAAGGCCAATATGATGTGCTTCAACTTCATGGAGCAGCAGGGCGCTTTCAGCCGCAATGCCGACGGTCTCTATGTAATCGATTTCGAGAAGTCCAAGGCAGCCATCAACGCCTGGGCAGACCTGATCCTGACCACCCAGGGTAACGGTGATGTAGCCTTCGCCACCGAGTTCCGTGAGAAGAACGGCGGCATAACCCCCGCCCTCCAGGCCGATCTCGACCGCATCAACGCAGCCGGTATTCCCAAGGACATCTTCTTCATCCAGGGCCCCGATGTACTCTTCGGCACCAAGTAGATCCGCAGTGCTGCTGCTCACATTGGCGGCACTCGCAACAGTTACAGTATCGTCCTGCCGCACCCAAAGCGGCGGGACTGATACTTTTATACCCGCTGCTCCCGAATGGTCGGACAAAGCAGCCTGGTATATCTCAGAACCGGCAGCGGCCCCGGAAGCGGACATTTTCTACATCCTGCCCACCTGCGTCTGGGACTGGAGCGCTGAGGACGGACAGCTCTGCCGCTATTCTGACTACAGCCGCACCGACCACATAGAGGCGTTCCTGCCCTCGGTCGAGCTGGCTGAGGGCATCTTCGCCCAGGGACAATACGGCTTCTACTGCCCCTACTACCGGCAGATAACCCTCAACGTCTGGATGGACGGAGAGGCAGCTGTCGAAGAGCTGTTCCCCCTGTCGATGGAGGATGTCAGCGAGGCATTCGACTATTATCTGGAACATTACAATAACGGAAAGCCATTCGTCCTGGCCGGATTCAGTCAGGGCGGCAAGGCAGTGGTGGAACTGGTCAAGCATCTCCCGGCAGAAGCCTATGAGCGGATGGCCGCCGCCTACGCCATCGGCTACCGCATCTCGGACGAAGAGCTGGCGCAATACCCCCAACTGCTTCCGGCCACAGACTCGACCGGCACCGGCACCATCATCTGCTACAACTCCGTTGCCGCTCCGGAAGCCGCCTGCGAGGTCCTCTCCCCTACCGATGTCTGCATCAATCCTGTGAACTGGACCACTGACGCCACTCCTGCAGTCCTCAACGACTCGGTGACCGTCACCGTAGACACCGTCTGTCACCTGCTGATCGTGGACGGTCTTGACCCGGAGCATTACTACGCACCGTCCCTGGCGTCCACATTCCCCTTAGGCAACTATCACCTGCAGGAGCTAACCCTGTACCAGGAGCATCTGCGGCGCAATACCGCCCTGCGTATCAGCAATCTATAATAAAAACAGGCCTGAGATAAGAACAGGCCTGTCTGAATAAGAAGTGGAGCATACCGGAGTCGAACCGGTTACCTCGACACTGCCAGTGTCGCGCTCTAGCCAAATGAGCTAATGCCCCGTCACCCACTCTTCGAAGTGAGGCTGCAAAGATAAGGCAATTTTTTTATTTACAAAACTTTTCTGGCATAGGTCACAAACGCATAGTCGTAACCCGACCTGTCGTCATGCAGAAGAGCAGACCTGGTCTCCTCAGACCATATGGCGGGCTCTATCTCAGGGAAATACACCTGAGCATCATCGACAGATGTATCCACCTCCGTAATATACAGTCTGTCAGCCAATGACATAGCCCGAGCATAAAGCTGTCCGCCCCCGATAACGAATATCTCTTCCGAACCCGTTCCGGAAGTCCGGGCAGCTGCAAGAGCCTCTTCCAAAGTACTGCAGAACTCCGCACCGCACTCATGAAGCGCACTGTGCCTGCGGCTTACCACGATATTTTTCCTGCCGGGAAGCGGTTTTGCTCCTATGGACAGCCAGGTATTGTATCCCATAATGACAGGATGGCCCAGTGTGACTTTCTTGAAATACTTCAAGTCTCCGGATATGTGCCAGAGCATCTGATTGTCCCGTCCGATAGCGTTGTTACGGGCCTTTGCTACTATTATCGATATCATAGACTGGTATTTATCAAACTGCGACGGGAGCCTTGATGGCCGGCCAGGGGTCATAGCCCTCCAGAGTAAAATCAGGATAGTCGAAATCGAATACCGAATGTACTTCCGGATTGAGAATCATCCGCGGCAACGGCCTGGGAGTGCGGGAAAGCTGCTCACGGACCTGGTCGAAGTGATTGAGGTATATATGCACATCTCCGAATGTGTGTACAAAATCACCGGGGACATATCCGCATTCCTGAGCGATCATCATGGTCAGCAGGGCATACGAGGCGATGTTGAACGGCACTCCCAGAAAAACATCCGCACTGCGCTGATAGAGCTGGCAGGAGAGCCTGCCATCGGCCACGTAGAACTGGAAGAGGGTGTGGCAGGGGGGCAGGGCCATCCGGTCCACTTCCGCCGGATTCCAGGCCGAGACGATATGCCTGCGGGAATCCGGATTGCGCTTGAGCGAGTCCAGCACCTGAGAGAGCTGGTCGATGGTCCGTCCGTCGGGAGCCGGCCACGAACGCCACTGATGACCATAGACCGGACCGAGATTGCCGTCGGCATCTGCCCATTCATCCCAGATGGTCACATTGTGGTCATGCAGGTACTTTATGTTGGTGTCTCCCTTGATAAACCACAGCAATTCGTATATAATCGAGCGCAGATGGACTTTCTTGGTCGTCAGGAGCGGGAATCCCTCCGAGAGGTCGAACCTCATCTGATAGCCGAAAACGGACTTAGTGCCGGTGCCCGTCCGGTCCGACTTGACATGACCGTTATCCATGATATGCTGCAAAAGCTCCAGATACTGCTTCATGAAAATAATTCTTAAGTTCCTCCAAAGATAGCGAATTTCTTTGAAAATGTCACTTTTCGGCCAAGTGCCACAATGAAGACGGCGTCCTATTCGTACCTGTCGGATGCCTGAGAGACTGAGGGCAGCAGAAGCACTATGGGCAGATGGTCGCTGGCGCCGCCGTGCCACACCGGGCCGTAGAAAGAGCGTCGTGGCTTTACTCCCAGATACTTGCTGTCCTCCTCAAGCAGCATATGATGAGAATATATCTCCATGACGGAGCCTTCCAGAAAAGCACTCACGAGAAAATGATCAATAAGCTCCCATCTGCCGTTGTACTTCAAAGTCCCGCGCCCGGCCTCATGCAGCGGATTAGACAGATTGAGAAGACCGGTCGCAGCCACAAGCGACCGTACAGGCGGTGAATCCGGGGTATCGTTGAAATCTCCGGTAACGACCACGGCGGGGAGTTCCCCGGCAAGGCTGTCACTTAATGCGAGAACAGCCCGGCACAGCGTGTCGGAAGCCGCCTGGCGGAAAGGCCGTGAATACTCCTCCCCTCCGAATTTAGACGGCCAGTGGTTCACAAAGACATGCACGGTATCCCCCTCCGCTGTCAAGATGCCGGTGACATGAAGAATATCCCTTGTAGGTCTCTCACGGCCGGTGAGGACTCCGATAGTCTCCACTTCCAGGACTCGGAAGAATTCCTCCCGGTAGATAAGGGCCACATCAATACCACGGCTGTCCGGAGAATCCCTGTGGACAATGCCGTAGCCGAGCTTTGCCAATGCAGTATGCATGGTAAGCTGACGCAGTACCATCCGGTTCTCCACTTCGGCAAAGGCCGCCATCAGCGGAAAATCTCCATACCGGTCATGCATGGACAGCAAGGTCTTGGCAATCAGATTGCGCTTGGCTATAAATCTGTTCCATGTCCATCGCCGGTAGCCGTCCGGAGTAAACTCATCATCAAGGGTAAGCGAATCATCAAACGGATCGAAATAATTCTCCAGATTCCAGAATACGATATAACGGCTGTTGCGGGCGTACGCACCGACAGTAAGAAAAAGTGCCATGATAACCGTCACACATATCCAACTTCTCATAATCATACGGTTTGGAGGCAAATATAAAAAAAGCAGCCGGTCCATGCAAGAAACCGGCTGCGAATATCTCCTTCAGAATAGATTCCTAAAAGAATCTGGCTCTGTTGTCCTTTATATCGGCCCTTTCCATGAAGACCGAAGGGACGCTGTTGATCTGGAATGCCTGTGCCTGCGCTGCAGCCACTTTGGCATCATCCTCAGTGTAGAAAGCTCCCGTCTCACGGTTGGTCACACGGAACACATACACTCCTATCCGGCCCGCTACCGGTCCGCTGATGACTCCAGGCTCAGCGCCTGCCACAGCTCCTACAAAAGCAGGCTCTGTCGAGTTGCCTGACAGTGATCCGAATGTAATACCTGTCTTCGTGCTCACTGTCTGACCGAGAGCCACAGCTATGGCATTCATGTCAGTAAGGCCGGCTATCTTGGAAGCCACCTCGTTCTTCACCTTCTCAGCTCTCTTCTGGGCCGTAAGGATAAATCTGATCGAAGATGCCACCTCGCTGAGCGGCTGATAGCCTTCCTCGTGAATCTGCTTCAGGGCCACTACAAAATATATGTCATTGTTGACAGTGATGATAGGCGACACATCTCCCACCTTCGTATCGTCATCATATATCCAGCGGATGACCTCCCTGACACCGTCATACCTCGAAAGCTGCCGTGCGCTCTCAAGCACCCTGTTGGCAGGTACGACCGGCAGGCTCTCCTCCAGGGCAATCCTGTCGAAGTTCTCTATCTTTCCGTCGCAACGGGAAGCCAGGTCATTGGCCTGCGCATAGAAGTCCTGGAATGTCTCCTTTCCGGGCATGGCCTCCTTACAGAGAACGGCCACCTGGGCCTTCTTTACAGGCTCCGTCCTGTCGGACACATACACCACATGCAGCCCCATATTCGTCCTTATCTTGGCCGCAGCGCCTGTCCTCATTGACATGACATCCATCATCTCACGGGGCAGGTTTTCCTGGGTAATCCATCCATAATCACCGGGACGGGCCGGATCGGGGCTCTGGGCCAATGAGTACTGACCGGCAAGAACGGCAAAGTCCCCGCCATACTCAATCACACCTACAAGACTGTCGGCAAGGGCATCCTGGCTGTAGTCGAGGACTATCTGATGCAGATATACCGAGTCGGACATATTCCTTATATCATTGACACGGACAGCATAGAAGCTGTTGTCTTTCCGGAACACCGGCATCACACCGGGATTGCGGCTGAATACAAACTCATCCACCTCCGCACTCAAAGAATATACAAGCTCTCCTTCCTTGAAATAATAGTCCTGAAGGGGAATGTCAGAATTGAGCGAGAGGAAGCCCTTCAGGTTGTCAGTCCTGGAGAACTCATCGAAAAGAGCGTCTATCTCATCCTTGGCAGCCTGGATGTCAGCCTCCGAAGGAACCACCTCATAGGCGACGAACTCCACATCACGGGAAGCGGTCTGACGGTAATTGTCCTTGTGGGCATCGTAATACGCCTTTATCTCCTCGTCCGATACCTTGAGGGTAGTGTCGGTCTGATATCCGAAGGGTACCAGCACAAACTCCACATCAGACGAGGTGTTGTTGTCCTCTATCTGCCTGCGGAGCTCCACGGGAGTAACGATATCGCTACCGGAAAGCAGGGAGTTGTATTTAGTGAAATACTGCTGTGTCTTCATGTTCTGCTGCAGGAAGTCCCAGTAAGCGGCAAGACTTCCGCCCGGATCAGCCGACATGGCCTGAAGGAACTCCACGAGCCTGTCACTGCTGAAATTGCCGGAGGCATCCATGAATGTAGCGTCCTGAAGCAACACAGGCGAGATATGGTCTCCGCGTGTTATGCTCACAAGCTCCTGATTGCCCACATTGATGCCGGCTTTCTGAATCTGGGGTATGATATAGCGCTGTGCGATGAGGTTCTGCCATGCAGACTCGTTGAGCGCCTGGGAAACTTCCTCTGATACAGACTGGGAACCAGTCGTAAGCGTGTATATGTTAGTATAATAGTCCACCTCTTTCTGGAAATCCTCGTAACGCACCTTCTTGCCGTCGATCTTTCCGACATCATACTTGGACGAGAAATACCCGAGAGTCGTCTCCAGAGTCTGGGGATCTATAATAAACGATAACAGCGCCACCGCTATGAGCACTGTGATAAGAATACCGAGCTTGACTCGTATTTTCTCTAAAACTGCCATTTTATTTCAATTTACAACATTCTGAAAATAGGATGCGAAGATAGTAATTTTATTTTATCTCTTGTAATTAGGCCCGATAAAATTAACGGTATCCACATATCTGCTGCCTGTCGAGTCATCGGAGACAATGCCGTAACTGTCGAACGGGCGTAGGAGCTGGGCGTTTCTTGCCCTCTCGTCCGACTCCAAGCCGTATCCCTGCATAAAGCCCTGGGGAGAAGAGAGCCTCACATAACAGTCCGTATATATCCTCTGCTTCTCCCTGTCCCAGTAGAGCGTGTCGGTCTCTATCTTCTCTCCCTTGATGAAGTTGTTTATCACGACATTGCCGTAAGCAGACCACTGCTCGTTGTCTCCCGAGACGGTATGCAGGGCCTGATCGGAGACAATCCTGGTCTCAAGCAGACCCTCCTCGTTATAGGCAAGCACCCTGAAACCCTCCGGGAAAATCTCCTTTGACTCCTTCTCTCCTGTCTCATAACGCTCCATCCTGTCCGCCGCAAGCCTCATCTGGACCATGCCGTTCTCGGTCTGGGACGCATCCATATTCAGTACGACCTGAGTAGGAGCCTCCGCTATCTTGTCCGCATCTATGTTCTTCAGCTTGTTGCTGCATGATACAACAATGGCAGCAGTCCAGAGGACTGCCACCATTGCAGCTGTTTTTGTAATAGGGCTCGGAAAAGTCATTATTACTTCTGAGTCCTTACTGTGGTACTTTCTCTCATACCGCCGCATGACACCGTGTATCCGTCTCCGGCCACCATATCGTACATGAAAGCGTCCGACTGGAGAGGATAGTACTGACGGTAGCGGGCAATCTCGACATCAGCGTCGCCGGCAAGGGACGGATCGGCATTCTTGGCCTTGAGCATATAATCGGTCGCAACCCAGAAAGGTGCACGCTCCTCGATAGGATTACCCTGGCACTTGGTCACGCTCCATATAGTAGCTATAAGGAAATATGACCTTCCGGCCCACTCCTCGGACGACAGATTGGCTGCCTGCTTGGCTGCCGCTACGGCTTCTGCCTTTCTGTCAAGCTTGGAGAAAAGATATGTCGCGAGCTCAAATGAGTACTCGGCGTCCGTCTCAGCATCCGAATCAGCACTTGCAATGGCCTCGTTCATATACTTGACCGCTTTGTCCCCGCCGTCAGGAAGCGATGAATAGAGCTGGAACAGAAGATGCGCTGAGTTGGCCGAGGGATTGAGAGCATAAAGTCCCTCGACAGCCTGACGGAAAAGATCGTGGTCCGTACATCCTGTAGCATGGAAGAGCTTGGCGATATTGGCAAGCAGCTCCTCGTTCGTGGGATCGGCGTCATAACGGGCCTGGAACACTGAGACGAGGTTATCGCAGCTGGCCACACCGCTGCCCGCAAACATGGTCTCGACATCGGAGATGGCATCCTCCACCTGCTTGGACGGCTTGGCTGCCTTTACCATCTCGAGAGTGGCTATACTCTTGTCAAATGCGCTGAACACATCCTGGTCCATCAGCTTTCCGGACTTGTAAAGCTGGATGGCATAGTCCATATAACGCACGGCCACGGATGTAGATGCCTTTGACTTGGCCACATCAAGCGCCTTTCCTAGCGCCTCGAAGACCTCCTGCTCGCGACCGGGCTCAGAGTAGTTCATCATGTCCACGGCCATGTTGGTGGTTGCTGTAACGGCATATTTGGGATATGTCTCGATACGCATCCGGTGGAGCATCATGAGAGTGTCGACAAGCTCCTGCTTTCTGATAGGGTTGTTCCTGAACTCGGCAATCTCCTTTCTCATGATCTTCATACCGTCCAGGAGCATGTTCTGGCTCGCTGTAGGAGGACAGTACTTAATGGCGTTACGCCAGTTGGGAGCTGCGTCATCCAGATTACCTTGCTTTGCATACTGCTGATAGAAAGAAAGGTATTTCAAGCACTCCGCGCTGTCTGCGCCGAATTTGCCCTGTCCGAAGACAAGGGTGGACATCAATAATGCAACTGTTGCTAATAGAATTCGTCTCATATCTTTTTTGAAATTAATTTGTTTCCACACTACTCATATCTGTATTTGACAAACCAGACATCGTGAAGGTTTATATTCAATATGAAATTTATGTATCTTTCCCGGACCATATTGTGCCTCAACGAGCCTCTTTGTCCTATATCGATGGCGAAACTTACCGCATTGTGTCCCCTGTAGATAGGGAAGGAAGCACCGAATGTGATTCCGAAAGCGTTGACCTGATGTCCGTTCAACCTGACATAGGACTGCTCGAAATAAGCACCAGCCCTGTAAGTCACGCGTTTCATATAGTACCGGATATCATACATATTGGGAGTTATCTCAAAACCGGCCTTATAGTACCTTGCAGTTGACGACGAGAAATTGGGCCACATACCATTATCGGGAAACTGCGATTTGTGCCAGTTCTGCTGCACGAAATCCGCGCCTACAGCCCATTTGCCGCCGGATCTGTAGGAGACACCCACACCGAACTCATCAGCTATGTCGAACCCTGCGCCGGAAGACCGGTCGTACATGACAGTATCCTGGCCCGAGAAAGCATATCTTACCATATCTCCGCGCATATCGTTGCCGATACGGTAAGTACCGCCGATGACCAGCTCCGAATCATATTTTCTGATAGGCTGTATGTACTGCAGACCGAATTTGCCGGAGAAACTGTGCACCTTGTATTCCCATCCGGTAGATACGGTATTGTACATGGAAGACGAGTTGAACAGTATGTCGTTGTGCTTGTTGATTGATCCGAAATAATATATACCCTGAGCCCCTATGGAGATGCGGTCGAAGAACATGACCGAGGCACCGAAGAAAAGCTGATAGATACTTCCTGTCCCGTACTTCTGATATTTGACATCGCCGATGCCGGCCTCTACCCCGGTATCGGTCTCAGTTGACAGGAACTTGTACCCGATATCGCTGAACGGCGCTATACCTACAATGAACGCGGACTTCCTGTATATCGGAAAAGTAAAGGCCACATTCTGCATGTTGAATATGTTGTATGCGGACTTGGTAACATTGTCACGATTGTAGAGATTCTGCTGGTTGACACCGAAATCCAGCATGAACGCCAAAGTATCCCGGGCGGTTATGGCCGCCGGATTGAGATAATTTATCACCCCGTTGTCCCTCATGCCGATACCGATACCGCCCATCATGGTGTTATAGGCCGTCCCCTGATAGGAAAGCTTGCCCACACCATAAAGCGAATACGGAGAATATGAACCCAGCGCATCAGTACTCTGCCCTCTCAGAATGGAAAGAGAGCAGCATAGAAATACAAGAGACGCAACAACTGTGCGCAGGATATGGTTCCCTTTAAACATCGTTGAACTGTACAATTTTCAACAACCCTCTCAAAACAAGGTTGCAAACTACAAATATCGGTGATTTTAACTTCTTTGCAAAAAAAAGTGAATCACCGCCGGTAAAAACAATCCTGTGGCCGGGATTATTTTCTATGTATTTCTCAACCTCAAACATTATGCCTGAAACCACACCGGACGATATTGCCTCCACCGTATTCTTACCGGCACCGGCTACGGCCGTCTGCGGTCCGGCCAGCGGCAGCCTGCTCGTAAGACTGTGCAGGGCACTGAAACGCATATTCATTCCAGGGGATATGCATCCTCCCTCAAAACTGCCGTGCCCGCTCAGAAAATCCACGGTCATGGCAGTGCCCAAGTCAAATATGAGACAATCCTCTCCAGGAAACAGCGCCGCAGCTCCCACAGCCGCGGCAATCCTGTCGGCACCAAGCGACTCGGGAGTACTGTAATCAAATGTAAGCGGCATGGGAGTAAACGCATCCAACCTGATGTATTTTCTGCTTATCGTCCTGAGCCAGCTTTCCGTCACGCTGATGTCTCCGGCCACCGAGGACAGGCATACCGTCCCTGCCTGAGCCGTTTCTCCAAGCTCGTCCTCCACCACAGTCCGTATATCATCCCTCAGAATCTTCCTGACATACCGGATACCGCCGCCGTCACATACGGCCAGCTTACAGAACGAAGAGTTTCCGATATCTAACAGAATGTCTTTCACTGGGCGGCAAATATAGTTACAATTTTTGTATCAGATTATAGGCGCCTTCTATTGTTTTCACATTTTTGACAGTGATATAGAGTCTGTAATTCTGCTCCTTCAGCATATACCGGCCCGGATCACGGTGCTGGATGTTCTTGATGATGTCCGAGAATCTGCTGCTTCGGTAGAACGGAGACATGGAGTTGGAAGTAAAATACATCACCATCGCACCGTTCTTGAGCACTATCTTCTCGAAGCCTCTCTCGCGGGCGGCCATCCTGAGCCGTACAACGAATATAAGCTGCTTGAACTCCTCCGGTATGGGACCGAAACGGTCCTCGATATCGGAGATGAAACGCTGGAGCGACGGTTCGTCCGAGATGGAGTCAAGTTCTTTGTAGAGCCGGATCTTCTCAGCCGTGATATTAATATAGGTATCGGGGATCAGTATCTCCAGATCTGTGTCCACCACACAGTCTGTCACATAGGTCTGGTCTTCCTCCTTCATGCCGGGCAGGTCAGGTACTGTGCCCTTGATCTCCTCGAAGGCCTCGGCCAGGATGCGCTGATAGGTCTCGAAGCCCATCTCGGCGATATAGCCGCTCTGCTCGGCACCCAACATGTTGCCCATACCGCGTATATCCAGGTCACGCATCGCGATATTGAATCCGCTGCCTAAATCCGAAAAAGCCTCTATGGCATCCAGCCTGCGCTTCGCGTCATCCGAAAGGCTGGTCATCGGAGGCACTATCAGATAGCAGTAGGCCTTGCGACTGGACCGCCCTACCCTGCCACGCAGCTGATGCAGGTCGCTCAGACCGTAGTTCTGGGCCTGGTTGATGATTATCGTATTGGTATTCGGGATGTCTATACCGTTCTCTATTATGGTGGTGGCTATCAAAACATCATAGTCTCCGGACATATATTCGATAATCCTGTTCTCCAGTTCCTTCGGCTCCATCTGACCGTGAGCCACGCATGTCTTGATACCGGGTACTATCCTGCGGATGATATCCTCCACCTCGTAGATGTCCTGCACCCGGTTGTGTACGAAAAATACCTGCCCTCCCCTGCCGACTTCCTCGTTTATGATATCCCGTATGGTGTCCTCGTTGAAATCTATGATCTCTGTCTGTATCGGAAGCCGGTTGGGCGGAGGAGTGTTGATGATCGAAAGATCCCTGGCCCCGAGCAGGGAGAACTGAAGGGTCCTGGGGATAGGAGTAGCCGTCAGTGTCAGGGTATCCACAGAGAGTTTCAGACGCCGCAAGGCCTCTTTGGCCGCCACTCCGAACTTCTGCTCCTCGTCGATAATCAGCAGACCTAAATCCTTAAAGGCAATACTTTTGCCCAAAAGCCTGTGCGTACCTATTATGATGTCTATCTTGCCGTTTTTAAGTCTCTCCGCTATGTCCGCCACTTCCTTGGCAGTCCTCAGACGACTCAGATAATCTATTGTACACGGGAAATTACGCAGTCTGTCCTTGAATGTATTGTAATGCTGCAGGGCCAGAATGGTGGTCGGCACCAGCACGGCGACCTGCTTGTTGTCGGCCACGGCCTTGAAAGCCGCCCTCATGGCCACCTCGGTCTTGCCGAATCCAACATCACCGCACACCAGACGGTCCATCGGGCAGTCGCTCTCCATGTCCTTCTTAACGGCTTCGACAGCCTTTATCTGGTCCGGGGTCTCCTCGTACTGGAACGAGGACTCGAACTCCTGCTGCAGGAACGAGTCCGGGCTGAATGCGAATCCCTTAGCGACCCTGCGCTGCGAGTAAAGCCGTATCAGATCCTCGGCTATGTCCTTGACCTTGGACTTGGCACTGCTCTTGAGCTTCTCCCAGTTTCCGGTACCGAGCTTGTTGATCTTGGGAGGCTTGGTCGAGTCTCCGGAACGGTACTTGGATATGCGGTGCAGCCCGTGTACCGACACGAACAGCACATCGTTGTCCTTATAAATAAGCTTTATGGCCTCCTGCACCTTACCGTTGATGCGGTTCTTGACCAGACCGCCGAAACGCCCTATACCGTGGTCGATATGAACGATATAATCCCCTTCCTTGAACGAGTTGATGTCGTTCATCGTAAGCCTCTCGCTTCTCTCTACTGTCCTCTTGAGCCTTATACGGCGGTAGCGGTCAAATATCTGATGGTCGGTATACAGGCATATCTTTCCATCATGGTCTATGAAACCCTCCTGAATCGTATATTCCATATACTCGAGACTCAGGTCGAACGAAGAGAATATATTGCGCAGTCTCTCTATCTGAGAGCGGTTCTCGCTCATTATATAGACACGGTAGCCTTCTTCCCTCCTGGATCTTATGTCAGAAGCCAGAAGCTCGAAATTCTTGTTGAAAGCAGGCTGGGGAGATGTATTGAAATCCACATCGACATCCGCCCTGCACTTATGAAGGGGCGAGAGAAATATCCTTTTATGAACATTTTCTCCGGTCTCCTCAAAATCCTCCACGCCGGATATCCATATCACGGCATTCTCCGGAAGAACATCGTATATAAGACATCCATCGGAACCATTCAGATCGCTTACAGCAGGATAGACTGCAAGAACATCCAATGCGTCTCCTACTGTATGCTGTGTATTGACATCGAACATCCGTATGGTGTCTATCTCGTCCCCGAAAAAATCCAGTCTGTAAGGCCTGTCATTGTTATATGAGAACAAGTCTATGATACCTCCCCTTACGGCATATTCCCCGGGACGCGATACAAAATCAACTCTTGTAAAACCTATGTCATACAGTCTGTCCTGAAACTGTTCGAAAGGCACGCTTTCACCCCTGCTGACTCTCAACACCGACCTGGATAGTCCCGCCTGGTCAGGAATTGTCTCCTCAAAGGATTCCCTGTAACCGGCTATGACAAGATACTCCCCGCTGTAGATACCGTCCTTATAGTCCGTCAAGGCACTTACAGCAGCTGTGCGCTGCACTTTGGCGGACATGTCCTTCATAGTCCCCTTTACAGTTCTGGTATCCGAAGTAGGGAAGAAATAAACATTGCCGTCACCTATTATATTATATAGATCATTGACACAGGCCGCAGCCTCGTCTTTTCCGGAAAGCAAAATCAGATGCACCCCGCCTTTCAACACGGATGATATCGCAAATGCTTTCGCTGACGAGTACAATCCATTGATATTTATACTTTTAACACTATCATCAGATATGGATTGCCTAAGCAGATCCACACTTTCAGTTTTCAACAGTCCGTCTATTTTCCGGTTCATTTCCTATTGATAACCCTGTTAATAATTTCAAATAAATTTTTTATGTATTTAACAAAAACTGTTTACGGAGACAGTTTTCAATATTTCAAAATCATCGCAGACTTTTTTCTAAAAACTTTTCATGGACTTATCAACATCTTGTCACCAGTGATATTTTCAAGAACTGTCCGGAAAATTATCACTTTACATATTTTATCAACATATCGACACGGTATAATAACAATCAAAAGTTATTTTAAAAAAAGTATATTTATATTTGTATTGTGTTTACAAAATGTATGGATAACGGAGTTTTTGATGCAAGGGTACAAAGTACGGCCAAAGATAGTGATTTTGAAGTAAAGATACGGCCTCAGGATTTCAAAGATTTTTCCGGTCAGGACAAAATAATTGAGAATCTTAAGATTTTCGTGAAGGCCGCCTTGTTGCGCGGGGAGGCACTTGACCACATACTTCTGCACGGTCCTCCGGGACTTGGTAAGACGACGCTTGCGCATATAGTGGCCAATGAACTGGGTGTCAATATGAAAATTACTTCCGGACCTATTCTGGACAAGCCAGGAGACTTAGCCGGTCTGCTTACAGGGCTTGAGGAGGGTGATGTACTTTTCATAGATGAGATACACCGTCTGTCCCATGTCGTAGAGGAATATCTTTACTCGGCCATGGAGGATTTCACCATCGATATCATGATAGACAAGGGTCCGGGAGCCCGTTCGGTGCAGATAGGACTTAATCATTTTACTCTCATAGGCGCTACTACGAGGAGCGGTCTGATAACCTCGCCCCTGCGTGCCAGATTCGGGATTAATGCTCATTTAGAGTATTACGACGCTTCCGTACTCCGCAGTATCATCATAAGAAGTGCCCGTATTCTGAATATAAAGATTGAGGACGAGGCAGCTATGGAGATAGCCATGAGAAGCCGCGGTACACCGCGTATAGCTAATTCACTGCTGCGCAGGGTGAGGGATTTCGCGCAGGTAAAGGGCTCCGGGTATATTGACCTGGACATTGCCTCGTATGCCCTTGACGCTCTCAATATAGACAAGAGGGGACTGGATTCCATAGACAACAAGATATTGAATACCATCATATATAAATTCAAGGGAGGTCCTGTAGGATTAGGTACCATAGCTACTGCTGTGGGAGAGGATCCGGGTACTATAGAAGAGGTATATGAGCCTTATCTTATAAAGGAGGGTTTTATTCACCGTACGCCCCGTGGACGTGAGGCAACGGATATGGCATACAGTCATCTTGGAGTGGATAAGTATGCTCCTGACAGTTTGTTCAATACATTATGAAGGTATTGATGACAGCAGACGCACGCAGTGTCCACACCCGCAGGTGGGCAGTCTCACTCAAGGCCGGGGGAGTGGATGTAGTGCTGTATTCCATATACCGGTCACCGGATGCTTTTTTTGAGGAACACGGCATAAGGCTGTATGTTTTCGATTTGTTTACATATAAGCAGAAGAAAGGTGCGGGGGCGTTCACGGCTATGATAAGCCGTCATGCGGCAGCGGTGCGCTTCCTGAAATCAGTCATAGCATCCGAGGCTCCGGATATCCTGCATGCGCATTATGCTACAAGTTTCGGTCTTATCGCGGCTTTGAGCGGTTTTCATCCGTTCATAATGTCGGTATGGGGTAGTGATGTGTATGAGTTTCCCGATAAGTCTTTTATCAACCGTCTGTCAGTAAAGTTCGTCCTGCGCCGTGCGGACAGGATTCTTTCAACGAGTCATGTCATGGCCCGCAGGACTGCCAAGTTTACTTCCAAGCCTATTGCCGTCACTCCTTTCGGCGTGGATACCGGGCTGTTCCGTAAACTTACAGTCAGTCATGATGACAAGTTTATCATAGGGAATGTAAAGACTCTGTCTCCCAAATACGGTATAGATGTTCTTATAAGGGCTTTCAAAATAGTCATGGAACGGAATCCGGGACTGAGTGCCGGGCTTGTGATAGTAGGGGACGGTCCGTGCAGGAGCGAGTATGAGAAGCTTGCAGCGGATCTCGGAATAAGTGATAATGTGAGATTTGTCGGCAGGGTGTCCAATGACAGGCTGCCGTGGTACTACAATTCCTTTTCTGTGGCTGTATCACTGTCTGTCTTGGACAGTGAGAGTTTCGGAGTAGTGGCTGTAGAGGCTATGGCCTGCGGATGTCCCGTAGTGGTGTCGGATGCCGATGGTTTTACCGAGGTGGTTGAAAACGGTGTTACTGGTTTTGTGGTGCCTAAGCGCAGTCCGGAGGCAGCTGCCGATGCGATTCAGAAATTTATCGATAATCCGGGACTCAGGGACAGTATGGGGGCGGCAGGGCGTGACAGGGTATGCCGTCTTTACGATTGGAAGGACAATGTGGCTCTGATGCTCAATATATATGGAGAAGTGGTAAATGGCTGAGGATCTCAAGACGAAGACGGCAAAAGGGGTAGGATGGGGGTTTACCGAGAATGTTCTCGGTTCAGGTATCACCGCCCTGGCCAATATTATCCTGGCCAGAATTCTCTCACCTGCGGATTTCGGTATCATAGGGATGACTACAATCTTTATGACATTATCCACTTCTTTGGTCGACAGTGGTTTTACAGGTGCGCTTACGCGAAAGAAGGATACCGTCAAGGCTGATTTCGATACGGTGTTCTATTTCAATCTCACGGTAAGCTGCGCATTGTACGCAGTACTTTATCTGTGTGCTCCTCTGATAGCGTCTTTTTTCAGCGAGGAGATACTCGTCCCTATTATCAGAATACTTGGAATATCACTGATAATAAATGCTTTGGGTATAGTTCAAAGAGTTATTTTGGTCCGTAGGATAGACTTCAGGACCCAGGCATGGATATCACTTGCATCATCCGTCACGGCTGCGGTTATAGCAGTAACCATGGCATTCTGCGGTTTCGGTGTATGGAGCCTGGTCGTGCTTCAGGTGGCGAAGCTTGCCGTAAATACCCTGCTGCTGTGGATTGTCTCAAGCTGGCATCCGGGACGGCTTTTTTCCAAGGCGAGTTTCAGAAGTATGTTCTCATTCGGAAGCAGATTATTGATCACATCTATCGTAAGCACGCTTTGGAGCGAGATGTATTCGTTGATTATAGGAAAGATGTATTCATCGTCCGTCCTCGGTCAGTACTCGAGGGCCGATAAGGTGAAGGGTATGGTCACAACCAATATCAGTACCGTGATGCAGAAAGTGAGTTATCCTGTACTTTCATCCATTCAGGATGAGTCGGACAGGCAGGTGCATGTGTACCGTAAGGTATTGAAAACTACAGTATTGATATCATTTACAGCTGTTTTCGGGATGTGGGCCGTGGCAGGACCGTTTATGGTTACCGTATTCGGGAACCAGTGGCTGCCGTCAGTGCATTATCTCCGTATATTGTGTTTCTCCGGTCTCTTCTTGCCGCTTATGATGTGCAGTGCCAATGTGATAAATGCTGACGGACGCTCGGACATAACTTTGTTTCTCGAGATATTGAAGACTGTCATGGGGCTTGTTCCTGTAGTATTCGGTATATTTTTAAGCGTTGAGGCCCTTTTATGGAGCATGGTAGGAGTCTCTGCCATACTGTATGTAATACATGCCGTATATGTCTCCAAGGTGATACGCTACAGTGTGGGCCGTCAGTTGATGGACATACTTCCGGTATTCGTGGTCTCCGCCGTTATGGGTGCGGCTGTCAATATCATGAACATGCTGTCTCTTCCGCAATGGCTGCTGCTTATAATACAAGTTGCGGCAGGAGGAGTTATCATAATCCTGATATATGAGTTCGTCTATAGATGCAGCGAGTATCAGGATATAAAGAATGAGTTGAAACAACTGTTTAGAAAAATATTAAGGCGCGGATGAGGGATGTATCGATAATCATAGTGAATTACAATACCGGAAACCTTCTGCGCAACTGCCTTGACAGCATCAGGTCAAGTCTTGATATTGATTATGAGGTCATAGTCGCTGACAATGCGTCCACAGACGGATCTTTTTCAAAGTGCTCCGGTTTCAAGGAGGACAGCCGTTTCATCTTCATGCCGTTGGATTCCAATTACGGGTTTGCCAAGGCCAACAATATGGCGGCAGCTGTGGCTTCCGGCAGGATACTGCATTTTCTTAATCCGGATACCGAGATAGGGGAGGGGATGAATGAGGATTACAGGACAGCTCTTCGTTCTCCGGGGACAGTCTTTGTCAATCCTCTTCTGAACAGGGACGGTTCCATAGAGAACAGACCGAAGCCTGTTCCAGTGGTGAGGGACATGTTCTGCTGGTACTTTTGCAGAAGAAAGGCAAGGATGTGGTACAAAGGGGCTTCCGTAATAATATCCGCCGATGTATTCGAAAGGATAGGGAAGTGGTCCGAGGATTATTTCATGTATGCCGAGGATCTCGATCTGTTCTACAGTTTATACCTGCATGACATTCCGGTACGCAGTCTTTCATCTACCATTTTCCATTATGGCGGAGGCAGCAGTTCAAGAAAATGGACAGACCTGGAACGCGAAATTGTAGTACAGCGTTCATCCAGACTTTTTTATCAGAAGTATTTTTCTAAGTATCAGTACATTGCGATTAGATTATATTTTCTTTTCCATTATCTTGTGAAGAATCCGCGAAGGCTCCCGGTGGACATCAGGGCATGGAGGTTGAGCGGTAAAAAATGAAAGTTTTGCATAAGTGCTAAAAAGTGAGTAACATTGCACCAAATTTTAATTCTATTGATACATTATGGAGGATAAGTTAATTTCCAAAGTACCCGAAGGTCCTTTGGCTGAAAAATGGACAAAGCATAAAGCCGCTATCCGTGTAGTAAGCCCTGCCAATAAGAGAAAGCTCGATATCATCGTTATCGGCACCGGTCTTGGCGGAGCTTCTGCAGCAGCCACTCTCGGTGAACTTGGTTACAATGTCAAGATTTTCTGCATCAGCGATTCTCCCCGCCGCGCCCACTCTATCGCAGCACAGGGAGGTATCAATGCAGCCAAGAACTATCAGAATGACAATGACTCGGTTTACCGTCTTTTCTACGATACGATTAAAGGAGGAGACTACCGCAGCAGGGAGGCCAATGTCTACAGGCTTGCCGAAGTCAGCAACCTTATCATAGACCATTGTGTCGCTCAGGGTGTTCCTTTCGCCCGCGACTATGGCGGACTGCTCGACAACCGCTCCTTCGGAGGTGCTCAGGTGAGCCGTACATTCTATGCCCGCGGTCAAACCGGACAGCAGCTTCTTCTCGGAGCGTACGCTTCCCTGAACCGTCAGATAGCCAAGGGCACTGTCAAATCCTATCCCCGTCATGAGATGCTCGAGCTTGTCGTTGTCAACGGAGAGGCCAAGGGTATCATCACCCGCAACCTCGTAACCGGACAGATCGAGCGTTTCGGAGCCCACGCAGTAGTACTTGCTTCCGGAGGATACGGCAATACTTATTTCCTCTCAACCAATGCCATGAACTCCAACGGCTCAGCCGCATGGCACTGCTACAAGAAAGGCGCATACTTCGCCAATCCCTGCTTCGCCCAGATTCACCCTACCTGTATCCCCGTACACGGTGACCAGCAGTCCAAGCTGACCCTGATGAGTGAGTCATTGAGAAATGACGGCCGTATCTGGGTACCCAAGAAGATGGAGGATGTCAAGAAACTCAGAGCAAAGCAGATAAAAGGCTCTCAGATTCCCGAGGAGGACCGCGACTACTATCTTGAGCGCAGGTATCCCGCATTCGGAAACCTCGTTCCCCGTGATGTGGCCTCCCGTGCCGCCAAGGAGAGATGCGATGCCGGATACGGTGTCAACGAGACCGGCCTTGCAGTGTTCCTGGATTTCTCATCTGCTATAGCAAGGCTTGGAAAAGACACTATCACAGCCCGTTATGGTAACCTTTTCCAGATGTACGAGAAGATTACCGGCGTCAATCCCTACGAGGAGCCTATGATGATATATCCTGCCATTCACTACACCATGGGAGGTATTTGGGTAGACTACAACCTCCAGACCACCATCCCCGGTCTGTACGCTATAGGTGAGGCCAACTTCTCCGACCACGGCGGAAACCGTCTCGGAGCTTCTGCCCTTATGCAGGGACTTGCTGACGGATATTTCATCCTCCCCTACACTATCGGAGATTATCTGTCTCATAAGATTCAGGAGCCCAAGGTCAACACCGATACTCCCGAGTTCGAGGAGGCTGAGAAGTCAGTCAGGGAAAGAATCAACTACTTCCTCAACAATAAGGGTACCCAGCCTGTGGACTACTACCACAAGAAGCTCGGACATATCATGTGGGAAAAGGTCGGCATGGCCCGTGACAAACAGGGACTCGAGGAGGCTATCAAGGAGATTCACGAGCTCCGTGAGCAGTACATGAAGGATGTCTATGTTCCCGGTACCAACGAGGAGTTCAATCAGGAGCTTGAGAAAGCTCTCCGTGTAGCCGACTTCTTCGAGATCGGCGAGCTGATGGCCCGTGACGCCCTCAACAGGAACGAGTCCTGCGGCGGACACTTCAGAGTCGAGATGCAGACACCGGACGGTGAGACCCTCCGCGATGACGAGCATTATCAGTATGTCAGCGCCTGGGAGTATGCAGGTGAGGGCAAAGATCCTATTTTCCACAAGGAAGATCTTGTATTTGAGTTTGTTAAGCCTTCAACACGTAACTATAAAGACTAAGGAGGGGTATTATTATGAATTTTACTTTGAAAGTATGGCGTCAGCAGAACGCCAAAGCAAAAGGACATTTCGAAACATACAAGGTATCCGATATCTCACCTGATACCTCTTTTCTCGAGATGCTCGATATCCTCAACGATCAGTTGATACGTGAGGGCAATGACCCGGTGGCAGTCAACAAGGGCTGCAAGAATTCGGGCCCTATAGCATTCGACCATGACTGCCGCGAGGGTATCTGCGGTATGTGCTCGCTCTATATCAACGGCCATCCTCATGGTCCTGACAGTGAGATTACGACCTGCCAGCTTCACATGCGTAAGTTCAAGGACGGTGATACCATCACTATCGAACCGTGGAGAAGCGCCGGTTTCCCTATCATAAAGGACCTGGTGGTCAACAGAGGGGCATTTGACAAGATCCTTCAGGCCGGCGGTTTCATCTCCGTCAATGCCGGTTCGGCTCAGGATGCCAACTCCATACCTATCCCCAAGAAGAAAGCCGATGAGAGTATGGACGCTGCCGCATGCGTAGGCTGCGGTGCTTGTGTGGCTACCTGCAAGAACGGTTCAGCCATGTTGTTCGTCGCAGCCCGTGTAAGCTCTCTGGCTCTGCTGCCTCAGGGACGTCCCGAGGCTGCCCGCAGGGCAAAGGCTATGGTTGCGAAGATGGACGAGCTCGGCTTCGGTGCCTGCACCAATACACAGGCTTGCCAGAGCGAGTGCCCTAAGGGTATTACAGTCAACCATATAGCAAGGCTGAACTACGAATTCCTTTCTGCTAAGCTGAAAGACTAATCTGTCCATGGAGTATTTTGTCACCTGTAACGGTATCCCGGTCCATGTCAGTGAGAGTGGAAAAGGTGACAGAACCATAGTATTGCTCCATGGTTATCTTGAGACTCTTTATATATGGGAAGAATTCAGGACGCTGCTCCCGGATTCTTCCCGTATTATTTCTATGGACCTGCCCGGTCTTGGTCTTACCGGTTCTGATCCGCAGGTCAATTCGATGCAGTTCGATGCGTCTGTCCTGCTAAGTCTTTTGGACAGAATAGGTGTCAGTAAGGTATGTATATTAGGGCATTCGATGGGCGGGTATGTCGGACAGCGTTTCCTGCGCGACTATCCGGACCGTATATCGGCTTTGGTCAATATCAATTCGCATCCCTATCCTGATGATCCGGCGAAGGCGGCTGACCGGCAGAAAGAGATAAACTTTATTCTCAACGGCAAGTTGGTCCAGCTTGCGCAGATTGCTGTGCCGAATATGTATGCAAAGGCCAATCTACGCCGTTGTGACGAGAAGATAGCAGAGACATTGGAGATATGTGAAATGCATGATCCTGATGGAATTGCTGCAGTTGTCCGTGGTCTTGTCTCAAGGGATGACAATGTGGCCCTGCTTAGGGAGACTCATGTTCCGGTTATGTTCATCAACGGTGATTCGGATGCGTACATGCCGGTCTCAAAGGTCAGGCAGCTTGAGTCGGACTTACCCTCATGTGTTCATGCTATCATTAAGGATACGGGCCATAATTCAATTATAGAGGCCACTGAGGCAGTTGCCGCCCTTGTCTGTGATTTTATCAGTAAAGCAGGTTGTTGAACGGATATCTGCCCTGATGTATTGACACTACCATCTGATAGATGTCCTTTCTCAGTTTCTCAATGTTGATTCTGTGTTTTGCGGATATGAAGATGCAGGCCGAATTTTCTTTGGCGACCCACATCTTTTCAAGTCTTTCGAGAGGTATGTTCTCAGGCTTTTCCGCTTCGAAATCAAACTCGCTTTGCTTTTTGTAGTTATAAGCGTCTATCTTGTTGAAAACCATAAAGATGGGCTTGTCTTTCGCGCCTATGTCCATAAGAGTTTCGTTGACGGCTTTGATTTGTTCTTCGAAGTCAGGATGCGAGATGTCCACTACATGAAGCAGTATATCCGCCTCCCTTACCTCATCGAGAGTGCTTTTGAATGACTCAATCAGCTGCGTAGGCAGTTTGCGGATAAATCCTACAGTGTCAGACAGAAGAAACGGTACATTTTCGATTACCACTTTGCGGACAGTGGTGTCGAGGGTGGCGAACAGCTTGTTTTCCGCGAAGACATCGCTTTTGGACAGCAGATTCATAAGTGTGCTCTTGCCGGCGTTGGTATAGCCGACAAGGGATACTCGGACAAGCGAGCCTCTGTTCCCTCTTTGGGAGGACATCTGGCGGTCTATTTTCCTGAGCTGTTCTTTAAGAAGGCTTATCTTCTGCAGGATGATACGCCGGTCAGTCTCTATCTGGCTCTCACCCGGGCCTCTCATGCCGATACCTCCGCGCTGCCTCTCAAGGTGAGTCCACATGCGGGTCAGGCGGGGTAGGAGGTACTGATACTGCGCAAGTTCGACTTGTGTCTTTGCGTAGGCGGTTTTAGCTCTCTGTGCGAATATGTCCAATATGAGATTCGTCCTGTCGAGTATACGGCATTGCAGCTCCTTTTCAAGGTTTCTTAGCTGTGACGGAGAAAGTTCGTCATCGAACAGTACAAGATGTATCTCATTTTCCTCTATAAAGGCCTTTATTTCGTCCAATTTGCCGCTTCCGACATAAGTCCTTGAGTTAGCTCTTTCGAGCCTCTGTGTGAACCTTTTCTCGCTTTTTGCGCCGGCTGTAAGGGCAAGGAATTCCAGTTCGTCGAGGTTTTCCTTTACTCGTCTCTCATCTGTCCCCTGTGGAATTACCGAGACTACTACGGCGCGTTCCATATTGCTGTTTTCTGTCATATATTCAAAAAAATGAGGCTGACTCTTTTCAGGGACAGCCTCACATAGACTTTTAGGATTGAATTAGTTTCTAAGCTGGAAGACTATGGGGAAGTTGAAGGTAACCTTCACGGCTTTGTCTCTCTGTCTTCCCGGAGTCCATTTGGGAGACCTCTTCACGATGTCTACGGCAGCCTGATCAAGGGACGGGTCAACGCCTCTGAGCACCTTGACATTGGTGATGGAACCGTCAGCCTCGATGGTGAACTGGAGGAACACACGTCCTGAAATACCGTTCTCACGGGCTACCTCAGGGTAGGTAATGTTCTGGTACACCCATTTCTGGAACTCTACATTGGGGTCACCTCCATTGAAGGTAGGTTTCTCCTCCACTGCCAGATAAGGTACGGCTTCCTCTACAATTTCCTCCTCGTAGACCTCAGCCACATAGTCCATAATCTCCACTCCCATGTCAGCATCATCCTCAAGACTGATGAACAGGTCTGTGTCCACAACGATGTCGTCATCTACGACCTCAATCATATCTGAGAGCTGAGGAACCTTGGGAGCTTCCGGTGGCGGGGGAGGAGCTTCTGTAGTTACAGGTACCTGCTCGACCTCGATCGGTGCGGCCTCTTCCTGCTGTATTACCGACTCAGTCTTCTCGCTTGATTTCCACTCGAAAGCAGCAAGTACTACCAAGAGTGCGACGATAAGTCCCAACTCTCTGTAGAACAGCTTCTTGTTTTCCAAGTTCGCTTTTTCGGATTTTTTAACTTCCATTGTATTTGTAATTTCTAATTTTCCAACCGTAAAATTAGGTATTATTTCGGAATTACAACAATTTTTGTTGAAAAATCTGTTAAAAACTCATTAGATGAGTCCGAGGTCGTGGAGTATCCTGTTGGTGTTTCTCTGCTTTTCAGCTCCCTCGTGGAATCTCTTCTTCTCGTCCTCTGAAAGTTTGATTTTGACGATTTTCTCAACGCCTTTACGGCCGATTACGATGGGAACACCGAGGCAGATGTCCTCCTCGCCGTACTCTCCGTTCTGGGGAACGCTGCAGGGGATGATTCTCTTCTCATCGTGAAGGATGGCCCTTACGATGCTGGCTGCGCATGCGCCGGGAGCATAGAAAGCGGATGTACCCATGAGTTTGGTAATAGTGGCACCTCCTACCATGGTGTCAGCTATGACTTTCTCTCTCCTGGCCTTGCTGAGAATTTTCTCGACATCGCCGCCTTTGTACTTTACACTGCTCATCAGAGGTACCATGGTGGCGTCACCGTGAGCTCCGATAACCATACCGTCAATATCGCATACGGGGGCGTTGAGCGCCTGGCTGAGGTAGTAGTTGAACCTGCTGCTGTCGAGTGCGCCGCCCATACCGATAAGATGGTTCTTCTTGATGTCACAGGTCTTGTATGCCAGATATGTCATGGTGTCCATAGGATTGGAGACCATAACTATGAAGGCGTTGGGTGAGAATTTCACGATATTGCCTACAACCTCGCTGACAATCTTTGCGTTTGTTCCGATGAGGTCTTCCCTTGACATACCGGGCTTGCGGGGCATTCCTGATGTCACGACCACTACATCCGAGCCGGCTGTTGCCTTGTAGTCATTTGTAACTCCGACGATGCGGGAGTGGATTCCCATTATTTTAGCTGACTGCTGGAGGTCGATGGCCTTGCCTTCTGCGTAACCTTCTCTGACATCGAGAAGTACGATCTCTTTTGCAATATTCCAGCCTGCGAGTACATTGGCGCAGGTAGCTCCTACGTTGCCGACGCCGATAACACTAACTTTTGACATAGTTGTAATTTGTTATTAAATTTACCAAAATTTTCAAGCAAAAATCAGACCGCATGATAAGATTTGAAGTCATAGACGCGACCTTCAGTTTGCGCCACAAAAATGCAATTAAAAATTGGATTAAGGAAATCATTTTAAGCAAAAATCGCAGAGTAGGGGATATTAACTATATTTTCTCGGACGATGAGTATGTTCTCGAGGTCAACCGCAAGTATCTGGGACATGATTATTATACCGACATAATCACATTCGACACATCCGAATACGATGAGCGTACGGCGGGGAACCAGGCTGACAGGGTTTCAGCAGACATTGTAATCAGCCTCGATACGGTCGCTGCAGATGCAGTCACCTACGGTACGGGTTTTTCCAAGGAACTTTACCGGGTAATCATTCACGGTATCCTGCACCTTGTCGGTTATGATGACGTGAACGAAGCGGATTCCCACAGGATGCGCAAGGCTGAGGACGATGCTCTGGCTCTGCTTCCGGAGTTTGGTATCCTCGACGATCAGGCTTATATTTGCCGTGCAAAAACTCAATGTTGATGGAAGCCAGATATGATGTCATAGTGATAGGAGCCGGCCATGCCGGATGTGAGGCAGCTTCTGCGGCTGCAAGACTGGGAGTCCGGGTACTTCTTATAACCATGGACATGAATAAGATAGCCCAGATGTCATGTAATCCGTCCATTGGTGGTATTGCTAAAGGTCAGATTATTAGGGAGATAGATGCTCTTGGCGGATTTTCCGGCATAGTTGCCGACGCTTCGACACTGCAGTTCAGGATGCTCAACCGTTCTAAAGGACCCGCCATGTGGAGTCCGCGGGCCCAGTGCGACCGCATGGCTTTTTCCATGAACTGGCGCTGGATTCTCGAGAATACGCCCAATCTTGTTTTCTGGCAGGACACAGTGACCGGATTCAACTTCTCCGCATCCGGAGATATCCAATCCCTTGAGACTTCTTTGGGCGGTCATTTTTCCGCCTCATATTATATCCTGACCGCAGGTACATTTCTTAATGGTAAAATCTTTGTCGGTGACAGGACTTCTGAGGGCGGCAGAGTGGCGGAACCGTCATCGCATGATGTGTCGCGGCAATTATGCGAGAGAGGAATAACTACCTCAAGGATGAAGACCGGAACACCGCCCCGGGTGGACATCCGTTCGATAGACAGGTCGGTTCTCCTCCTTCAGCAGGGAGATGATAAGCCTGAAAAGTTCTCTTTTCTGCCATATATGTCCTCTGCGCAGCGCCCGGATATGCAGCAGATGGACTGCTATATCGCACATACCAATCCAACCGTCCACGAGATTCTTCGCTCTGCATTCGACAAGTCGCCTTTGTTTTCAGGCAAGATAACTGGTATCGGGCCGCGCTATTGCCCGAGTATCGAGGACAAGCTCCGGACATTTGCCGATAAGGATTCCCATCAGGTATTCCTTGAGCCCGAGGGGCGTTATTCGACTGAATATTATCTTCAGGGATTCTCATCATCCCTGCCCTTTGAAACTCAGCTCAATGCTCTTACGCATATTTCTGGTTTTGAGCGCGCTCATCTGTTACGGCCAGCGTATGCGATAGAGTATGATTATTTCGATCCTGTATTGCTTGACCATACCCTTCGTTCCCGTATTGTGCCGAATCTGTTCCTTGCAGGGCAGGTAAACGGCACTACCGGTTACGAGGAGGCTGCGGCTCAAGGCATAGTCGCGGGAATCAACGCCGCCCTGAGGATTAAGTCACGGCCGGAGTTCACACTTGCCAGGGATACCTCGTACATAGGCGTTCTTATAGATGATTTGGTAACGAAAGGAGTAGATGAGCCATACAGGATGTTTACTTCCCGTGCGGAGTACCGCATCCTTTTGCGTCAGGACAATATAGACGAACGGCTGACTCCCATAGGACATAGCATCGGCCTGGCGTCAGACTTCAGGATGAAAGTATTAGAGTCGAAGCGGAAGGTAAAGAACCGTGTCCTTTCGGCTATTTCGTCCGTCCGTGCCCGGTTGGACGATGTGAATAACTATCTTGATTCGATAAGTTCTTCACGCCTCACAGCTTCCAGGCCATTATTGGATTTGATAACACGCCCGGGGGTTACAATACGGGATTTATATCGTTTTGTTCCCCGTGGAACAAAATCATCGCTGTCGAGGAGCTCATCATTGTCAATGGCAGAGCCGTCGGCAACTCAAATTTCTTTATCTCCCGATACATTCAAATTGAAGGTCCCTGAGAAGTGCTCTATCCTCGGTGAGGCTTTGGATTCATTAGAGATAGAGCTCAAGTATAAAGGCTATATCGACAGAGAAGTTCAACAGGCACAAAAACTCAAGCGGCTGGAAAACCTTTCGATACCTGCTGATTTCAATTATAGCTCTCTCGAATCCTTGTCTATAGAGGCCCGCCTCAAGCTATCAAAGCGCCGCCCACAGAATATTGCCGAGGCCTCCAGGATACCCGGTGTCTCGCCCTCGGACATATCTGTTCTTTTGGTTTACTTCGGGCGTTAGAAGTCTGTGTTCCCCGTGGAACATTATTCCATAGTGAAGGTAAATAGAGGAGAGTGCCTGCAAAATAAGTCCGATTTGGTTTTACAGAGCATGTATTCTTCATCCTTGTCTGAAGACGGCAGGGAGAAGGTTGCTGTGCATGCTTCCGGATAGAGACACTTTATCCAATATGGGGCCATATCGGGACAATCCGTTTCTTCGCAGATGATGTTTCCGTTGTTTTCTGTGTCCGGATAGCATATTATATAGCTGCCGTTTCCTTGTATGCGGCAGGCTTTTCCGTTGCAGTACATGACATAGTCTGCTATGTATCCACACACCTCCGGAGTCCACTCAAATAGATGCCCAGAGCTGCATTGCCTTGACCTTGCTGTGTACATCAGTCGATTTGAAAGTGGCAGCAATGTGACTTCTGCCGGTATCAATGGCAGCTTTATGGTTTTCCTTTTACGATACAGAGGCATGTCGTATCCTTGCTTTCTGTAATAATCGAACAGAGTAGGAGAGGCCGGTCTCAGAATCATAAAATCGAGTTCTTTATCGAGGAGCAGATCTTCTGCATATCTAAGTAAAGTCACAGCGTATCCGTGACCGCGGTGTTCAGGGTGAGTGCAGACACCGTATACATAGCCCCCATTGTGCCCGTTGAACTTGACAGGGAATACGCTCAGGGCAGAGACGATGGACTGACCTGCTTCTATGATATAAGTCCTTGTCAGCCCGTAGCCTTTATTGAAAAACAGATTCAGGAAGGACCTGTCCGCATCGAAGCACTTTCTCCAAAGTGCTCTCAGCTCGGTAATATCGTTGTCTGTAGCTCTCCGGAACATTACTTGTAGATTTCATTTACGAGTCCGGCATATTTTGACATAATCTTAGCGCGTTTAAGTTTCAGAGTCTGGGAAAGCATATTGTTGGCTGTAGTCCACTCATCGCATACTACTTTTTCCCGCTTGATATTCTCGTGCGGAGAGGTTTTGCCGTTGACTTCTTCCACCACGCTGTGTATCTTGGCAAGAACATCAGGATTGGATACCAGGTCTTTGTTGTCAGTGAATTTGATACCGTTCCTGGATGCCCAGAAACTCAGTTGCCCGAAGTCTAGTACGATAATCGCCGATGCGAATTTCTGATTCTCGCCTATGACTATGCAGTTTTCTATAAAAGGTGACTCCTTCAGCATGTTTTCGATTACTTGAGGAGCGACATACTTGCCTAACGAGAGCTTGAATATTTCTTTCTTACGGTCGGTAATCTTCAGATATTTGCCGTCCACAAGGTGACCGATGTCGCCTGTGTGCATGAATCCATCGCTGTCTATTACTTCCCTTGTACCCTCTGGATTCTTATAGTATCCGAGCATGACATGCGGGCCTTTTGTCAGGATCTCGCCGTCCTCGGCGAATTTCAGGACGGTGCCCTCGAGCGGCGTGCCTACCGTGCCGATGACATTGATGCCGGCGGCAGGATTGTTTACTGCTATCACAGGAGAAGTCTCGGTCATGCCGTAGCCTTCGAATATATGCAGTTTTGCAGCATTGAACAGCCTGATAATCCGGGCCTGTATGGACGACCCTCCGGATATTATAAGCATTTCTTTTCCGCCAAGGTTCTCTCTCCACCGACGGTATACCAACTTGTCGTAGAGGTTGCGTTTCCAGTTGTACAGCCTGCCTCTATTATAATAGTCATAATTATTGGCGAAATTCCATGCCATATTGTAGATGTACCGCTTTATGCCCTTCAGGCTTTTTCCTGCAGCTTCCAGCTTGGAGTACATCATCTCAAGCACTCTCGGAACTGAACAGAATCCGTCTGCGCGGCAGTCGGCCAGGTCTCGGGCGATAGTCCCTAAACTCTCGGCATAATAGATACTTATGCCTATGTACTGGTACTCATAGTTCATGCTTCTCTCATAGATGTGGCTGAGCGGCAGGAAGCTCAGCATCTTCTGGTCAGGCCCGACTGTCTGCTTGAGTGCGTGACGGTAGGCGTTGAACATCATATTGTGATGTGAGAGCATGACACCTTTGGGAGTTCCGGTTGTTCCGGATGTGTAGATGATGGATGCAAGTGAGTCGGTGCCGGTTTCAGCCTTTATTTTTTCTATCACGGGCCGCATTTTTTCCTCACAGGCCTTGCCGATGTAGTATAATTGACTTATACACAGAAGATTGTCGGAATCATCCATAAGGATGACACGGGCCGGAACATCCATCTTCGCAATAATGGGCTCCAGTTTTAAGTATTGGCTCCAGGTTCCGGGGAAGATTATTCTGGCATCGCTGTGGTTGAATATATACAGATACTCGTCCGCGCTCAGTGTAGGGTAGACCGGTACATGCACCAGGCCTGCCATATTGAGCCCCATATCCACGAAGTTCCATTCCGGCCGGTTGCTGCAGATCGTGATGGCCTTGTCTCCGTTACCGTAACCGAGGGAGGCAAGTGCGTATGCTATGAGATGGGAGTTGCGGACATAGTCCTTGACACTGAAGCGTATCCAGTCCTTCCCGTTGCGTCTGCACAGCATGTCCTGTTTGTCGGGGAATCTTTCCTCCAGTTTCGTCAGGAGGTCAAATGTACGGGCAACTTCTTGTATCATAGTCGTATTATTGCTAAAAAAGCCGGACGGCTGGTCCGGCTTGTGAGTATATGACCTTGAATGGGAGTTGTTAGAGGAGGGCTGCGTATCCGTCCGCATCCATCAGGGCGTCAGCTTCTGAAAGGTCAGACATCTTGATTTTAATCATCCAGCCTTCTCCATAAGGGTCGCTGTTGACTGTCTGAGGAGCATCCTCGAGACCTGCATTGACTTCGATAACCTCACCGGAAACAGGCATGAAGGCGTCTGCTACTGTCTTCACGGCCTCGATAGCTCCGAAAACCTCTTCCTTGGCGAGAGTCTCACCCTGTGTCTGGATGTCCACGAATACGATGTCACCGAGCTGATCCTGAGCATAATCAGTGATGCCGACTGTTGCGATGTCACCCTCAATTCTGACCCATTCGTGATCTTTTGTGTACTTCAAATCTTTAGGTATGTTCATAACCGGTTGTAATTAATGTTAAACTGATGCAAATGTATTAAAAAGTAACGAGTCTACAAGATTTTTAAGGCTTTTTTGATAATGTCTTCCAAACTGAGTCCCGGCTCTTTCCGGACAATGGATGCTACCGTCTTTTCTACGGCATTCTTGGTAAAGCCAAGCATGATAAGGGCCGAGCATGCCTCGGCTGTGTCGGTGCCCGTGCCGCTGCCAGAAAGATCTATCTGCTGGCTGCTTCCCTTAGCGATCTTGTCCTTCAGTTCTATGATGACTTTTTGGGCAGTTTTCAGCCCGATGCCCTTTACGGCCTTGATGCGGTTCACATCTCCTGAGGCCACCGCCGCTGATATCTCGTCCGGGGTCAGAGAGGAGAGTACCATCCTGGCAGTATTGGGTCCTATTCCTGATACGGATATAAGTAATGTGAATATACGCCTTTCCTCCTTGTCGAAGAAGCCGAAGAGCGTCTCCTCGTCTTCCCTTACATGGTGGTGGATAAAAATTCTGGCCTCCCTGCAGTCTCTCAGCTTCTCATAGGTGTAGAGTGATATCTGCATCAGATAGCCGATGCCTCCGCATTCGATTACGGCCCAGGCGGGATTGAGCTCCTCTACCGAGCCTTTGATATAGTCGTACATATACGGGTTCTGTGGATAAATTTCTGCAAAAATAGTTACTTTTGTGAGATTTTTGAAAAGCAGTATGAATGCATCTGTAGAAAAGATAAGGGAACAGTTTCCGTATCTGGGCCGGCTGGACGGAAAAGTGATGCCTCCGGTTTATTTTGACAATGCGGCGACATCCCAGAAGCCTAAGAGTGTGATCGATCTGGCCGGAGCATGGCTTGCCTGTGCCAATGCCAATGTGCACAGGGCTATTTACGGTATGGCGGCTGAAGCGACAGAGCATTACGAGGCCGGCCGGGAGGCTGTCCGTGGATTCATCAACGCCGCATCCAAGGACGAGATAGTGTTTACCTCAGGCACGACAGCCTCCGTCAATCTGCTCGCCAATATTTTCGGGGCAAGGTACATCGGACCGGAGGATGAGATTCTGGTATCGGAAGGAGAACACCATTCCAACTTAGTGCCCTGGCAGATGCTTTGTGAGCGTAGCGGAGCCGGACTCAGGTTCATACCGGTAGCTTCCGATGGCGGATGGGATCTTACGGCAGCGGAGCGGATATTGGCTGATGGAAAAGTCCGGATAGTGTCCGTGGCTCATATCTCCAATGTTTTAGGTATCGTCAATCCAGTGGAGGAACTCACGGCCATGGCTCACAGGCACGGAGCCTGTGTCCATATAGACGGCGCACAGGGGGTAGTGCACGAACCGGTGGATGTACGGCGCATCGGCTGTGATTTCTATTCGTTTTCGGGACATAAACTCTATGCTCTTACCGGAACCGGTGTGCTTTATGGGCGCAAGGACCTGCTTGAGACTCTTCCGCCGTGGATGGGCGGAGGAGAGATGGTGGATACGGTATATTTTGACAGGGCAACCTACGCGCCCGTACCATTGAGATTTGAGGCCGGGACACCTAACTTCATCGCGGCAGCTACATTAAAGCCGGCTATTGAATTCGTCACTTCAGTCAGAACTCCTCAGTTGAAAGCGTATGAGGAGGATATGACATCTTTCCTTGTGCATGAGCTCAGGCAGATCTCCGGGCTCAGGCTTTACGGAACAGGCGGCAGAAAAGCACCGCTGGTCTCTTTTACTGTGGACGGTGCGCATCACAGTGACATCGCTGCCCTTCTGGACAAGATGAATATCGCCGTGCGTTCCGGCCTTATGTGCTCGGAACCGCTTATCAGTAAGTTCGGTCAGACCGGTATGGTGCGGGCTTCCCTTGCTCCATACAATACAATGGAAGAGTGTGAATATTTTGTAAAATCGCTCAGAAGAGCGGTAAAAATGCTGATATAATGGATAGTTCAATAAAAGAAACACAACAGGAAATTGTGGACGAGTTCTCTGCTTTTGATGACTGGATGGATAAGTACGAGTATCTTATCGAGCTCGGTAAGTCACTGCCTGTCATGGACGGGCAGAACAAGCAGGAGGATAAACTCATCAAGGGCTGCCAATCCCGCGTGTGGCTCGATACCGAGTTCCGGGAAGGGCGCCTGTTTTTCACGGCCGACAGTGACGCGATTATCACAAAAGGCATTATCTCACTGCTTATCCGGGTGTATAATGGCCGCACGCCTGCTGAGATACTGGCAGCGGACAATGCTTTTATCGATGAAATCGGCCTGAGGGAAAATCTTTCTCCTACCAGGGCCAACGGACTTGTCTCCATGATGGACCGGATACGCAGGGATGCGGAGAAATACAGTAAATAACTGACGATATGGATAAAGCAACACTTACCAGGGATGTCGTAAGAGCGCTACGCCAGGTGTATGATCCGGAGATTCCTGTCAACATCTACGATCTCGGTCTCATCTACGATATCACTATAGATGACGATCATAAGGTGTTCATCAAGATGACCATGACTGCGCCCAACTGTCCCATGTCGGATATACTGTTGGAGGATGTGCATACGGCTGTGGCAGATACTCCAGGTGTCACGGATGTGGCGATAGAGATAACATTTGACCCGCCCTGGGACAAGTCCCGCATGAGTGACGAGGCCTTATTGGAACTGGGACTGCTATGATACCTGAGAAAGAGCCGGTAAGAGTCTACCTTATCTTAGGCAGCAATATGGGGGACCGGCGCCGCAACCTCAGTATAGCCGTCTCGTTGCTCGTTACGGAGCTGGCTCCCTGGCTGTTCTCCGATGTGCGGGAGTCCGATGTGCTTGAGACCGAGCCGTGGGGTATGCCCGACGGGACGGAGCCTTTCATGAACCAGGCGATATCATTTGAGACCACAGTCCCGCCCGAGGACCTGCTGAAAGTCTGCAAATGGGTCGAGCATAAAATAGGCCGCCCCGACCATGAACCGGAGTTCGACGGGACCGGCCGCCGCATCTACCATCCCCGCGTCATCGACATCGACATCGCTCTTTACGGCGATCGTCATATAGACACGCCTTCATTGAAAATCCCTCACCCTCAGGTAGAGGAGAGGGACTATGCAAAGGTTCTGTTGAAGCAGATAATGTTTTAGAGAATCTCTGCAAAGCGGCCCGCAAGTGTCCTGCGGGTATAGGCAGAGATGGCCCCTGGCTCAGGACTGAATGCATATGTGCCAGAGTACACGGCTTTTAAGAATTCTTTCAGCGGAGCCTCCTCATTCCAGTCAAACAGATGTCCCGTCTGTGTAAGTCCGAGAGAGCGTTCAAGTACGCTGTCATGCGGGCCGAATGCCGCTATGGGGCGTCCTGCGGCGAGATATTCGAAGTATTTTCCGGTGAGAATGCCGGTGGCCTCGGGCTCCTCGCGCAGAGGCAGCAGGAGTAGGTCGGCGGCCTTCTGCAGGCGGTTGGCTTCGTGATGGGGGATGTAGCCTCGGTCGGTCAGGCGGTCGCCCAGGCCGGCCTCACGCACTGCGGCGAGAATCTCCGGGTCGGTCTTTCCGGCAAATGTCAGATGCAGGTCGCGGCCGAAGCCGGGCAGCTCACTGCTTAGTTCCGCCAGTACTTTCCATAAGCTGCGGGGATTGCCCTCCGCAGAGAATAGGCCGGTGTGCACGAGGTTGAATCCTGCCGGAAGCTCCGCGGCCGTGATACCGGTGAAATCCGCCTCGTCGTAGCCGTTCTCGATGACATGGAATTTGCCTTTGTCCTGCCACTGAGGGCCGAGTTCCTCCAGGAAATCCCGCACCATACTGTCCGTGACGGCCACCACATGGTCCGCCTCGCGCAGCACCGAGAGCTCCATGGCGGCGTACCTCTTCCGGCTGCGGCTGGTCAGCGGAAGGTGCTTGAAGTAGAATATCCGGGTCCACGGGTCGCGGAAATCGGCTGTCCAGGGGATGCCTGTCGAACGGTGCAGGGCCCTTGCTATCAAGTGCATCGAGTGGGGCGGGCCGGTGCTGATGATGGCGTCGACTGGATGCTCGCGGAGGTATTTTTTCAGGAACCTGACGGAGGGGCGGATCCACAGGAAACGGGGGTCGGGGACGAAGACATTGGCCCTGAGCCAGAGGGACAGGCGCATCATGGGGGACTTGTGGCCTACGGCGTTGATGGGGTTGACGGCACCCGAGCCGGCCGAGGCCTTTTCGGAATTTTTCCCCTTATTGCCTGTAAGGGCGTTGAATACAGCGTACGGTTCGAGAATGGGCCGCTTGATGACCTTCACTTCCGGGGAGATGTCCCTCAGCAGGGATTCGTCCGTCATGCCCGCCTCCGGATTCTCAGGAGTGTAGATGACCGGCTGCCATCCGTACTGCGGCAGATATTTGGACATCTTCAGCCACCGCTGCACACCCGAGCCTGATGCCGGCGGCCAGTAGTAGGTTATGATCAGTACCCGTTTCATATTTTATCCTGATATTCTCTGATGAATTCGTCGGCGATGTACAGGTCTCCGTAGAGATACAGGCCTGTCTCCTTATCGTGCAGGTCGGCGCATGTCTTGCTGCCGTAGAACAGCTGCAGGGCCTCTGACGGGGATATTTTAAGTCTTTTTGACAGTTCAGCCGATATGATGCCGATACGGTTGCTCAGGATGGTCTCCTGAATTTCAGGGGACTTGACGGGATCGTTAAATGTGTTCTGTCCGCTCATAGATGAGATATTTGTCGGTAAGTACCTGATTTAACAGGCAGATTTTGGTTGTTTGGCCGGTGCATCGCAAGTCTGCGCAGAGCTGTATCGGAGTCCATCAATCCGGCCATATAAAGGTTTATCGTGTCTATGACACGGTCGTTTGCAACTCCGCCCTCTATGTAATCGTACGGGGCGGCAGGGTTGAGGCCGCGGCGGCTGGCGACTATGAAGTCCAGCCATTCATGGTCGTATGCGTTGAATATCCTGCATTTGCCTTCTTTGATAACAGCATCTCTGTCTAAACTGTAGATGTTGATAAGAGCACTGCTGTTCCGGCGTTTGGCAGTAGCGACAGCCCAGTCGGAGGCCTGTTTCAGCAGAGGTGTTACATAGAATCCACGGCCAAAGTCCAAGTTCTCTCTGCCGAACATGCAGACCGGCCGCTCCACGGTATGAGTACCTCCATGATATACCGTAATCATTTCTGTGTTTCTTTATTGTTCAGATACTCAATCATATCATCTGTAACACGCTCACGGCTTTGGGTATGGAGCGCATCGTAGCACGGAATGATGAAATCGTCTATCATCCTCACTTTCTTCATCCGCTCATATATCTCCATATAGGACTTCCCAAGTCGTCTGGCCGTACTCTCGATGCAGAATGCCGCGAAGGCGAGAACGATTTCTGTATGTGATAATTCAATCAATTTGCCCATAATGATTACAAAAATAACCATAATATCTTAATTTTTTATATGATTATCCGCAAAGATGCCTCCTGATTGGTGCGGGCTCTATCGCCGCCTTCCGCAGTATTCCGCACAGCGGAGAGAATCACCCATGAAGCACCGTTCGATTTATTAAGTTTCTGATTCCAAGGTATATCTCTTTGGCGCAGATGTCCTATGGCCTGAAAAAACAGACCATTGGCCGCGCTGAGATGGAGAAAAACAAACTGCAGGAGTGTCATGGTCTCAAGAGTGCCAGGAGTCTCAGGTGTGACAGGGGTGTCAGGAGTATCACATGTGTGATGATTTTGCCGCAGCTCAGATGATAGTAATGCAGTTAGACAGGTATGGCGCATGGACATAGACAAGGTAGGAAGAATTGGACGAGGCTGGAATAACTGATGCAAGAACAGATGTGATATAAAGTTAAAGTTACGCGATTACGGGGATTTTGTTATTTTTGCCTTTCTTAAACGGAAGTGACTCGAAAATGGCAAAGGAAAAAAAGGAAAAGGAGGATACGCCGCTTATCAAGCAGTATTACAAGTTCAAGGCGGCTTGTCCCGAGGCCCTGCTGCTGATGAGGGTGGGAGACTTCTATGAGACTTACGGGGAGGACGCGGTGAAGGCGAGCAAGGTGCTGGGTATCGTGCAGACCCGCAAGTCCAACGGGGACCAGGGCTATATCGAGCTGGCTGGCTTTCCTCACCACTCTCTGGAGAGTTATATGCCGAAGCTGGTGCGTGCCGGTTACAAGGTGGCCGTGTGCGACCAGTTGGAGGATCCGAAGCTGGCCGCCAGAAAGCTGGTCAAGAGGGGCGTTACCGAGATAGTCACTCCGGGTGTGGTCTACAGCGACCAGGTCCTGAAAGGTAAGGAGAACAACTATATAGCCTCGCTGTGTTTCTACAAGGACAAGGGTGGTGTCGCTTTTCTGGACGTGTCCACCGGTTCTTTCAAGGTAGCCGAGGGCGATCTGGACTACCTCGACCTGCTGATATCCGACTTCGCGCCCAAGGAACTTTTAGTGCAGAAGGGTTTTGAGAAAGGTGTGCGCGAGAGGTTCACTTCCCCCGCATCGAATATCTACATCTCCACGATGGAGGGCTGGGCATTTGTCTTTGAATCAGCTTACCGTAAGCTTATCAAGCATTTCTGTACGGATTCGCTCAAGGGGTTCGGGGTGGAGGCTCTGAGGCTGGGAGTTACGGCGGCCGGTGCACTGCTTTTCTATCTGGAATCCAACCGTCTGGAGGATACCGAATATATTCCTGGCCGCACTTTGGCTCAGATAAGCGGCATATCGCGTATTGACGAGGATGAGTTTGTCTGGCTGGACCGCTTTACTGTTCGCAATCTGGAGCTGGTGGAGCCGGCCGCACCCGGAGGCGTGACCCTGCTGGATGTGATTGACAAGACCTCTTCCCCGATGGGTGCGCGTATGCTGCGCTCGTGGCTGACTATGCCGTCCAAGGACCTGCAGGAGATAACGGCCAGGCAGGATACGGTGGATACCCTTCTGTCCGACAGGGAACTTTCCAAGTCATTGTCAGACCGGATATCCGATATGGGAGATATGGAGAGGATACTGTCCCGTGTCGCTTCAGGACGGGTTTCTCCGCGCGAGGTGATGCAGCTGCGCAGGGGTATCGACCAGTTGCTGCCGTTGAAAGCACTCATCCTGGAAAAGGTCCGGAAAGGACCTTTGGTCCGTCTGGCCAAGGACATCGATGAGTGTGCGGAACTTAAAAGCGTGCTCGGCAGTACTTTGTCGGCCGATCCTGCCGCACAGATAGGCAAGGGCGAAGTCATTGCTCCCGGAGTGGATGCGGAGCTGGATGAGCTGCGCGGCATAGCCGCTCACGGCAAGGAGATAATCGCCGGCATACAGCAGCGCGAGATAGAGCGCACCGGCATATCATCTCTGCGTATAAGCTACAACAATGTATTCGGCTATTATCTTGAGGTCCGCAATACCCATAAGGAGAAAGTGCCGCCCGAGTGGATCCGCAAGCAGACACTTGTCTCAGCGGAAAGATATATCACTCCGGAGCTGAAGGAGTACGAGGAGAAGATCAGCGGTGCGGAGGAGAAGATATACGCTATCGAGTCCCGCATATACAACGACTTGATAACCAAGATTCAGACATTTATACCTGCGGTACAGAAAGATGCGGCTTTGATAGCCCGTCTTGACTGTCTTCTCTCGTTTGCCCGTGCCGCCGAAGATTACGGCTATTGCCGTCCGTTGGTGGATGAAGGCGATATCCTGAAGATAGAGCAGGGCCGTCATCCTGTCATAGAGCGGATGATGCCCGCAGGCGAGGAGTATGTGGCCAACGACCTGTACCTGGACAAGGAGACGCAGCAGATAATCATCCTCACCGGTCCGAATATGTCAGGTAAGTCCGCATTGCTGAGGCAGACAGCCCTGATTGCGGTCATGGCCCAGATAGGCTCGTTCGTGCCTGCCAAGTCCGCGCATATCAGCCTGTTCGACAAGATATTTACCCGAGTGGGCGCCTCTGACAATATCTCCCGGGGCGAGTCCACTTTCATGGTCGAGATGCTTGAGACCGCTGCTATCCTCAACAACATGACGCCGCGTTCGCTGATACTGCTGGATGAGATAGGCCGCGGCACCAGCACTTTCGACGGCATGTCGATAGCCTGGGCTATCGTAGAGTACATCCATGAGCACGGAGACGGGGCCAAGACCCTTTTCGCCACCCACTATCACGAGCTTAACGAGCTGGAGGAAAATTACAAAAGGGTAAAAAACTTTCACATTGCAGTGAAGGAGTCTGACGGAAAAATACTATTTTTGAGGAAACTTTGCGAGGGAGGTGTCGCGCACAGTTTCGGTATCCATGTCGCCAGACTGGCCGGTGTGCCGCCGGAGGTCGTCAGCTCGGCCGAGAAGATACTCAAGAAGCTTGAGGCCGGCTCTTCCGGCAGCGGCTCCATCAAAGGCCGGGTGCAGTCCCTGAGGCAGCGGAAGCGGGACCGGAGCGCGGCGGAGAGTGAGGTGCAGCTTTCAATCTTCCAGCTCGACGATCCGCTTTTGGAGAGTATCCGGGATACATTGAGGAAGATGGACATGAACTCGATGACCCCTATGAACGCCTTCGACATGCTGCGGGAGCTCCAGCGCAAGGTGGGCATAACAAAATAGAAAGATCTGTTGCATGATGAAAAAGTTTGTGAAAGAGCTGAGGATTGTGGCGGGGTTGGTTGCGGAGAGCGCTTCTTTCGCCTTTTTCTCCATTAAATCTGACAAGTTGAGGACATTTCTGTCCCTGTTCGGCGTGACTGTGGGCATATTTTCCATAGTCGCGGTTTTCTGCGCTGTGGATTCATTGAAAGCCAACATCATGGAGGGTGTGCGCTCGTTCGGGAGCGAGGTGGTGTATATTGACCGTTTTCCTATGTCGCGGCAGGAGGACGGAGAGCGGCTTCAGTGGTGGGATTACCTGCAGAGGCCAGAGGTCTCCGAGGAAGACTTCGAGTATGTGGCCCGCAATGCGTCTTTGTCCGAAACTGTGGTCTATATGAGCATAGGCAGCGGCCATGTCTCTTATGGACGCCGCAAATGCAGCAATACCTGTCTGTTGGTGACGACGGACGGCCTGGAGGATGTGTTGGGCATCAGTATAGATGAGGGGCGTAATTTTACTTCCGTTGAGGCCCGGGGAGGCTCCAGCGTGGTGGTCCTCGGGTATGAGGTGGCGCAGGAGCTGTTCGGTGATCAGTATCCGGTAGGCCATAGGATAAGGGTACGGGGGAGCAGTGCGACTGTCGTCGGGGTGTTAGGCAAGCAGGGTGAGAGTCTTGCCTCGGTTGTCGATACCGACAATGCGGTGATATTGCCTTTGCAGTACGGCAAGACCGTACTGGCATCTTCGTGGGGAGCCGGCATGATGCTGGCCGCACCAGGACAGAATGTGCCGCGTCAGGAGTTCCTGGACGAGCTTCGTCTGCTTATGCGCTCATGCCGCAGACTGACTCCGTCGGAAGAGGACAACTTCTCGGTCAATGAGATGACGATGCTCCTCGATATGCTGGATGATGTTTTTGCCGGAATCAGCCGTGCCGGATGGATTATCGGGGCATTTTCCCTCCTGATAGGCGGATTCGGCATAGCCAATATCATGTTCGTGTCGGTTCAGGAACGGATAGGGCAGACCGGGATACAGAGAGCCCTTGGAGCCCGTCGTTATGTCATTCTCGTTCAGTTTCTTGTGGAAGCCATCATCCTATCTTTGGCCGGAGGACTCATAGGCATCCTGCTGGTATTTTTCGTTTCAATACCGGTCAATGCCTTGTCCGGCTCATTTACTGTAACTGTATCTGTCGGCAATGCTGTGGCCGGTATGGCCATATCAATGGTCATAGGATTGCTGTCAGGTATCATTCCGGCATGGAAAGCCGCCTTACTCGATCCTGTCCGGGCAATCAGTGCGTGACAGCAGTGAGGCCAGTTTCACGAACTGTTCAACGGACAGCTGCTCAGGTCTCATATCCAGCATCGGGGTGTCCCGGATGGAATATTCTCCCAGCAGAGGCTTGATGGAGTTGCGTATGGTCTTGCGCCTGAGATTGAAGCAGGTCTTGACCACCCTTTTGAACAGGGCCTCGTCGCATCCGAGGTCCGTGCGTTCATTGCGACATATCCGGATTACCGCCGAACGGACCTTCGGAGGAGGCGAGAATGATCCGGGCTCGACTGTGAACAGGTATTCGATGTCGTACCAGGCCTGCAGCAGGACGGAAAGTATACCGTAGGCTTTGTTGCCCGGAGGCGAGGCCAGACGGTCGGCAACCTCTTTCTGAATCATTCCCACTGCAAAGGGTATACGGTCCTTATGGTCGAGTATCTTGAAGAATATCTGCGAGGAGATATTGTACGGGAAGTTTCCGATTATGGCCAGGCGGCCGGGGAATATTTTTTCCAGACTCATCCTCAGAAAGTCCTCCTCGTATAGTTTCGGCCTGATGTCCGGATAGTTCATGACGAGGTATTCCACGGATTCCTCATCTATCTCCACCGCCCTGAAATCCATATCCTTTTCCTGCAGCAGATACTTGGTCAGCACACCCATGCCCGGGCCTACTTCCAGCACTGAGCATCCGGCTCCGCACGGATTCATCTCTAAAAGAGACTCCACGATTCTGCGTGCGATGCCCTCGTCGTTGAGGAAGTGCTGTCCTAACCGTTTTTTTGCCCTTACTTTCATAACGGTTGCAAACTTAGGGAAAATTTTAAAACGGGGAGATATTTCTGGTACGGAATGACTCTCTTGCTTTGCGGACATAGAGCCTGAGCACATCTTCCGGCAGGTGTGTCTGCGAAAGTAATTTGCGGGTGGCGTCGGGATATTTCGCAAGGGCGGTGGCCATCAGCCAGGCCATGGCCATGCGGACATAGTAGGGAGGGCGGCCGGCGGCGGTTCCGGGGCAGATGTCGGGGCTGTCGCGATCGGCTTTCCCCTGTCTGTAGTCCGAATGGATGTGCTCCAGGTCCAGCCCTTCCATCAGCCGGAATATCTCCGGCAGCGAGCTTTCCTCCATCATGCGGGACATGTACAGGATCAGGCCGTAGCGCACCTCGAATTCCCTGTGCGAGGCGAGGTGCTCCAGGATGAATGCCCATGTCGGCCGGTCTCCCGGGCGGGCCCACTTCGCACCGGCGCAGACATGGTCGCACACGGCCCAGTTGTCGATACGGGGGACGAATGCCCGCAGTCTGTCAAGACGCTCTTCCAAAGGCATCTTCATCCGGTTGAGCATCATGCCCCAGACCATGTACTCCTCGTAGTAAAGGCTCCGCTCCGGGGCGGCCTCAAACTGCCTTATGAGTTCCGCCGCACGGTCGGCTGAAGATGTCAGCTCCGCAGCTGCTTTCCTCATGTCGGGAATGTGCAGCCCGAGTATCCTTGTGCCCGGCAGCGGGTTGATGACCCGGATATGTCCTCTTCTGTACCTGAGGTCGTTGATGAACCTCTCAGGTATGTACTGTTTCAGTATCTGCTCTATCATATCGGCAAAAGTAGTAAATTTGCCGACATGAAAGTACAGGACGATACGGCGTACATACGAGCCCTTATTTCGGAGGGCGAGCATGTCAGGCAGGATTTCAAGTTCGAGATCTCGGACTCGCGGAAGATTGCCAGGTCGCTCTCGGCGTTTGCCAACACTGAGGGAGGCCGGCTGCTGATAGGGGTCAAGGACAACGGGCGTATCGCCGGAGTACGCAGTGAAGAGGAGATGTATATGGTCGAAGCTGCAGCTCAGGTTTACTGCATTCCGGCAGTTGAGGTGGATATGCGGGTGTATCGTCCCGAGGGCCGTTCTGTACTGGTCGCCTCGGTCGGGCCGGCTGTCCGCAAGCCGGTGACGGTGAAGGAAGAGGACGGGAGCAGACTGGCCTATGTCCGTATCGCCGATGAGAATATCTTGGCGACGGCAGTCCATATAGGCGCCTGGAAGTGCGCGGCTGACTCAGTGCCTTCCAAGGCAGTCAGTTTCACTCATCAGGAAAAATCCTTGCTTGATATCATATCTTCAGCAGATACATCAGGCATGACTTTGTCTCAGATATGTCGCCGGGTTACAATTCCACGCCGCAGGGTCATTGACCTGCTTTCTCATTTCGTACACTGGGACCTTGTCGAGTTCTGCCATGACAGTCACGGATTCCGTTATCGTGCCGTTTAGGGCATGATGGTAATCTGGGCGTCGCGGAACTTGATATATTCGTCCTCGGAGAAGACATACGGCCATGTCATGATGCGCATCGGGACAGGCTGCGAATCCTCGTGATATGCAGGCTGGACATGCTCGTACGGATTGAGGATGAATCCGTTGCGTTCATAGAAAAGCTTGCGCCGGATAGTCATGCAGTTGTCCTCGCAGGGCGGCTCGATCTCGAAAATCATCGGTATGTCCATCTCCTTGAGATAGCTGAGTATGGCTGCTCCGGTTCCGTGTCCCCTGCGTGAGGGATTTACCGCAAAATGTTCTCCGTACAGCCATCCGCCGCCGAAATCCCAGAAGGTAAAGAAGCCTACAGGAGTGTTTTCTTCATGCTCCTCGAAGAATACGGTAAAGTGAAATCTCGGGTCGGACAGATACCGGGACATCTCCTCAGTATCCCTCCGCTCTTCGTAGGGAAAGCTCTCCTCGTATACCTTGACGCATTCTGCGTATGCCTTGTCTGTCGGTGAGACAATTCTTCTTGCTGTCAGTTTCATGTCGGCAAATTTATATAATCTTGTCAAATCTTTTACAGGAATGTCTCAGGATTGCGGCGGGAGGAGCAGTTCTCGTACAGGAAGGCTGTAATCGGAGTGCTGTATGTGCGCATTCCCGTGGGGCAGACCTTGACGCAGGCGCAGCAGCGGATACACAGGGCCGGCTCAGTCAGTACTTTCCCGGCACTGGTGTCAATGCTGACGGCTCCGGTCGGGCATACCCTCGCACATTCTCCGCAGAGAGGACAGCCGTCGGCGGTCACGGGAGCAGCCGGATTGGGCGAACGCTTCACATCCTTGTACGGTCTGTTGCCCTTGATGCTGAACGGGGCAAATGCACCGGGGCCGTCCAGTTTCTGTCGGCATTGTCCGCCGAAGATACGGGCGTCGGCTATGTCCATGCTGTCCGGGCGGCCCTCGGCCACGGGCATTTCCGGGGTGCTGTAGCTGTGCTCTCCGATGAAGGCTCCGGCGGCGAACGGGCTGAGGCCCAACGATACGGCCAGGTCGTATAGCTCGACGAGGGCATCCTCGTAGTCACGGTTGCCGTAAGTGACTGTTACCACAGTGGGGATGACAGCTCCTGTTGCGGCCTTTATCCTTTGTAGCCGTCGTACTGCCTCGGGAGCTACCCTGCCGGCATATACCGGGGCTCCGAGCACAACGGTCTCTCCGGCGCCGACAGTTATCGGGGAGTCCGAGCGGTCTAGAGTCAGGTCGATGGTCCTGATGCGGGCTGCTGTCATGCCGGCGGCCACTGCCTCGGTTATTTTTCTGGAGGTACGTGTCGGCGAGAAGCATATCACCGTCAGCCTTTCAATAGTATCTATGGAATCCTTGAGCATCTTGATTTTATGTAATATCTTGTTAGTCAATATGTTTCTGTTATAGCTGATGGATTTCGAGGGCTTGAAACCAGTCGAAATCCATTAGACTTGAGGGTTATTTATCTGGGATATAGATAGTTGCTGTGTTTGTCCGATGCGCATACATTCTGTAAATTCCAGGTTGAGCAGATATTGTTTGGCCCTGAGGCCTCCGCCGTAGCCGGTGAGGCGACCGTCGCTGCCGATGACACGGTGGCAGGGGAGGATGATCGAGATGGCGTTGGCGCCGTTGGCATTGGCCACTGCCCTGACGGACCTGGGGGATCCGATGGCGGCGGCCAGCTCACCGTAGGACACTGTCTGTCCGTAGGGGATGCTGGGGAGCTGCTGCCAGACGCACTTCTGGAAGTCGGAGCCGGCCAGCAGGAGGGGAATGTCGAATTCCCTGCGCTCTCCTCGGAAGTATTCGTCCAGTTCCCGGACAGTCCGCCGCAGAATCTCGGGCATGGAGGTCCTGCATTGTTCCGGGATATCGCCGCCTTCGGATTGCCAGGACTGGCTTGCAGTGGTCTCCGTTATTTGCCCACAGTCCTCGAATTCCGCTTTAAGCAGAGTCCGTAGCCGCTGCTCCACCCTTCCCGGATGCAGCTCCTGAGTCCAGTTGCAGAGGCATAGCCGGTCGCCGACAGCCCCCAGCATCATCTCTCCGCACGGTGACTGGTACCGGACAGTCCGTATTGTTCTGGGCTTGACGAAGAGCCAGTGGGGCATCTCGGCGCCTCGGTAGTGCTTGACCATTACCCCTGCCTGACGGGTCATGCCGTTGCGGAGGGCCACCTGCTGCGAGGGGAGGTTATTGTCCCGGATGATGGAGCAGACCAATGGGGAGTTCAGGGTGCCGAAGGCGTAGTCCATGCAGGCGCCGGCGGCTTCCGTGGCGTAGCCCTGATGCCAGTGGGAGCGTTGGAAAAGATAGCCGGCCTCCAGCATTTCCCGGCCGTTCCACTGCTGGAGGGTCAGGCCGCATTGGCCTATCATCTCTCCGGTGGCCTTGAGCACCACTGCCCAGAGGCCGTAGCCCCACTGCCGGTATCGGGCGAGCTGCCTCTCCAGCCATTCGTCCACTTCCTCATCGGAGAACGGGCCGTTGTAGGCGTACATGACTTCGCTGTCCTGCAGGATGCGGCACAGTGCCGGCCGGTCGGCTGGGGTCATCTCGCGCAGCTGCAGCCGTTGTGTTTCTATGACGGTAGTTGTTTCCATATTATTTGCAGTACGAAGATACGACATTCTGAGTAATTTTGCGCCCGGTTTAATCGAAGAGTTGAAAGACATGAGCAATATCAGGAGAAGCAGGGCGGAGTGGATCCGGCGCTACTTGAGTTTCGTGGTGATCCTGTTCGTTATAGCATTCGGTACATCCCTGTCCATCAGGGCTAATCTCGGTTCGTCGCCTATCTCGTCCCCTCCATATGTCCTGTCGCTGGTGCCCGGGATGAGCCTCACCATGGGGCAGCTCACGATATGTATGCACGTGTTCTTTATCCTGACCCAGATACTGCTGCTGCGCAAGGACTTCGAGAAACGGCAGCTGACCCAGATACTCGTCTCGTTCCTTTTCGGACTGTACACCGATGTGACCATGTGGCTGACCGGTTTCCTGCAGGTGCCTTTCGACATCAATCCGGCGGTGGGGTATCCGCTCAGATTCGTGGAGCTGCTTATCGGAGGAGCCATCCTGGCCTTCGGTATTGCCTGCGAGGTGCGCTGCGACTCGTTGATGCTGGCCGGTGAGGGATTTCCGCTGGCGATAGCGAAGTTCCTGAAGAAGGATTTCGGTAAGGTCAAGATATGTACCGACACATTTTTGGTGTCAGTCGGTGTGGTGTTCATGTTCGTGTTCTTCGGGCACTGGGACTGGAAGATGATCGGGCCGGGTACCCTCGTGTCGATGTTCTATGTGGGCTTTATGGTGCGGGTGTTCTCGCCCCGGATCGGGTGGCTGGACCGGATATTCATTCCACGGTCCGAGCGTGCGGCCAGGGCTTCAGCTCAGGCTCAGCAGGCTGCCATCTGGGCTTCTCACCGAGTGATTACCATCGCCCGTACATACGGCAGCGGTGGCAATGAGGTGGGCGAGAAAGTGGCCCGCCGTCTGGGCTGCCCCTGCTACAATCGCCAGATTATAGACAGGACCGCCGAGCAGATGGGACGCACACCTGAGTTTGTGGCCGAGAACGAGCAGAATATATCCACCGGCAAGCTCTGGGAGATGATTTTCGAGGACAGCGGCATACCTGTCTCGATGAACCCGTCGAAGGATGACGCTATCTATGTCAGTCAGAGCCGGACGATACGGGAGCTGGCTCATCACGGCCCGTGCGTCATCATAGGCCGTCTCGGCAACTGGATTCTCCGGGACAATCCTCATGTCCTTCGTGTCTTCGTCACTTCCGGCCCTGACTCGGCCGCTGCCCGTGTCGCTTCCCGGTTCAATATCTCCGAGGAAGATGCAGCACGGAAAGTCGAACGGGTCAATTCAGGCCGTGCCAACCACTACCGCCGCTACACCGGCCGCCAGTGGACCGATATCGGCGAATATGACTTAGTGGTCAACACTGACCGAGTGGGCATCGACGGGGCGGTTGACACCATCCTCCGCGCCTCGAAGGACCTCAAATAGCAGGGCGGCTGCTTTCTGTCCGGTCTATTCTGTTTCTGCCTTTGGCCTGTTTCGGTTTGTTCCGTCGCTTTCTACATGGTCGCCTGTCTGGTTTCTGCCTCTTCGCCTGCATGGTCGCCTGCCCCTTTGCCACAACGGCAGCGTTTCCCACGATTCAGTGCCGTTGCGGAAAGCATAGATGCGATCTGTTTTCGTGAGAATTGCGTAATGCCCTGTTTGTTAAGTATATGCTTCATGCTGAGAATAACAGATGCCACCCATAAATATTCCTTTTCGTAGATATACCCCCTGTATCTGTTTTTGCAATTATGTCACGACAGGTTGATAATCAGTGTAATATTACTTTCTGCGAAAAACAGATAGAAGTTTGTTCAGAGGCGGCAGGCGTATTTCCGTCGGTCAGTTTCACTGTTGTGGAATATTACGATTAGGCACCTACTCTTTTGGTGTTGGATTATCGGGAACGGTAGTCTGGAGCCATTCAAAAATAACAGATGCCGGAATATCGAGTTTCGAAAAGGCGAAGAGTTTCTTGCCCAGGTCTTTGAGGGATGCTCCTATGTGGAAGACTTCTGAGCCGTCGATGATTAGGAAACGGTCATGGGATTTCGTGCAGGTTCGGATTTCGACGGGCGGATACTGCGAGTTGAACCGGTCTATGTCCAGCCGGAGCTGAGGGCTTATGTGCCCGGTGTAGACGGTGGCTGAGACATCCATGTCTCTTTTGCTGAGTATCAGCAGGACTGACTCGTCTATGTAATTGTCGACAAGAACTATGGACTGCCTGGCCGAGCGTATAAGGTCTGTAGCGAACTTGTAGGCATCGAATATCTGTCCGTTGAAGAAGATGCCCTCGACCGGCGGCAGGGATGTCCGCACAAAGAAATCGATTTTCTTCGAGTGTTCGGCTACAGTATGCTCCAGTTCAGTAAGGCGATGATTCACGGAGTTGTTTTGCAACAGATATTCCTTCAGCACTTTATTTGCCCATTGACGGAACTGAGTACCTCTTATGGATTTTACCCTGTAACCTACTGAGATGATGACATCAAGGTTGTAAAACTTCTGCAATCTTTGAATTTTTCGTTTACCTTCTATTCGAACTTGTAAATAATCCTTACAAGTTGACAGTTTCTCCAGTTCGTGCTCTTTGTAAATACTTCGAATGTGTATTGTAATGTTCTGAGGAGTTGTCTTAAACAACTCTGCCATCTGCGCCTGTGTCAGCCATACGGTCTCATCCTCCATGCGCACCTCCAGCCTCACTTCCTCGTCAGGCTGGTACATTATGATCTCTCCCTTGTTTTCCATGCGCGAATTTAGGAAGATGTTACGGGATTATCCATAATCGAAACGGTTATAAACGGCTATAATCGTTTATAATCGGTCAGCCGAGAACCAAGTTCAGGTAATTCAGGCACATTTATCAGTTATACGGGTTGCCGTAGGTAAGTTTGGAAGTGCTATTTTTGCGGCGTATTCTGGTGAAATGTTTAAAATACAAGATATGAGACGCGCAATGATTACAGCTATGATGGTGGGCGTGCTGGCAGCAGGGTCGGCGGCATGCGCCCAGAATGCTCAGATGGCTGAGCCTGTGCCCGGAAAGGACGGCAACAAGTATGTGTCCTATGGGGAGCGTACCGGCAACGAGTCGATTGTTTATTTTACCCGCGACCTCAGCTCGGAGGGACTGAGGAAGGCCTACGAGGCAGTATGCGGCGACATCGTGGGCCGTGTGGCAGTGAAACTGCATACCGGCGAGCAGAACGGCCCTAACATTATCCCCAGTTCGTGGGTGAAAGAGCTGATTGAAAAAGATATCCCCGACGCCACTATTGTTGAGACAAACACCTACTACACAGGCGACCGCTACACTACCGAGCAGCACCGCAGGACGTTGGAAGTCAACGGATGGACCTTCTGCCCCGTGGACATCATGGACGAGGAGGACACCCTGACCCTGCCGGTGAAAGGCGGCAAGTGGTTCGACCGCATGTCGATGGGCAGCCACATCACCGACTACAATTCGATGGTCGTTCTCACCCATTTCAAAGGACATTCCAAGGGAGGTTTCGGCGGCAGCAGCAAGAACATCGGCATCGGCTGCGCTGACGGCCGCATAGGCAAGGCCTGGATCCACACCACTCCCGGCCAGAACGACCAGTGGGATATCTCCGAGGAGGAGTTCATGGAGCGCATGACCGAGTCCAGCAAGGCGATAACGGACTATTTCGGCAAGCACATAACATATGTCAATGTGATGCGCAACATGTCCGTCTCCTGCGACTGCGAGGGCGTGACCGCCGAACCTGTGGTTACCCCCAATGTGGGTATCCTCGCCTCGACCGACATACTGGCCATCGACCAGGCCTGCGTGGACATGGTCTACGCCATGACCGAGGAGGAGCACCATGCCCTGGTGGAGCGCATCGAGTCCCGTCACGGCCTGCGTCAGCTTTCCTACATGAAGGAACTCGGCATGGGCAATGACCGTTACATCATCATCGACCTGGACAACGGTGGCCGGCGCATCACCGTCGGGGAAGCCGTCAAGGACCTGAAGCCCTTCGTCGCAGAGCAGTAGTTTATCAGGAAATCTTGCCTGAAGTGAGTTCGTTTTGAAGATAGTCGTAGACATATCCGGCACTTTGAAAATAAAGTCCGGTGGCAGGATCTGAAAGACGCTCAAAGGTATCGGAGTTGTAGAGGACCGTCAATGCTTCCTGCATGCTGTAGCCCCAGTTCTCCATAAGCATCTGGGTCAACTCTACCGTCAATGCTTCCTGCAAATGCTCTATCTGTCTGCTGTTCAGTCTCATATTCTGCTTAAATAGGATAATGCCCTGTCTGTCCCGAAGAAATACTGGATAGTCAGTCCTTTGGCATACCGCAGTTCTTCGACTAATTGCCTCATCGTGATAATACCGTCGGTATATCTTCTGAGCTGAAATGTCACACCGTCATCGGCAATAGGGCCGACTACAATATCATAGTCATGCACAGGCTGTGGTTGATGACGGTCACGGTTCTTCAATACAAATTCCGCCCATTCCTCACAGTAATCGTCAAACCGTTTTATCTTTAACCCGTCAGCAATGGCATCATCCTCGTTCCATTCAAAAATGGTTACCGAAGGGCTTCCTTGTTTCAACAAGTCTACGACTTGTGCAGCTCTTTCCTGTGCCTGAACGGGGTCGTGGGAAAGGTAGAAACCGCGGCCGAAATCCTTGAAAGGCTTTGAACGCGATAAGTCCGGTCGCTCTATTGTCACATTTGATCCGTGATACAGTCTCATGCCAATCGCCCTCCGTTCCGACTGCATACCAGGACGAGGTCGCTGATAGTGTCCTCGAAGGACTGTGTATGCATCACATTGTAGTGAGTGAAAAAGAAATCAAGTCCCTTGAAGCGCTGCAAATAGTTGTATGCCTGCTTTTTGCTCAGATTAAAAGCAGCAGCGAAGTCGGCTATCAGCGCAACTGTATACTCAAGTTTATTTTTCTCAGTACGGGACATATCGTCATTTTCCACAAAAATAAGAATAAATCGGACATCATAAGTTTACCCTGGTGGAAAAAGGTGCAAATAAATAAAAAGTAGCAGCTCTAGCGTGGAGGCCGTCAAGGACCTGAAGCCGTTTGTCGCGGAGCAGTAGTTTATGTAAATTTGGAGTTGGACTCCAAAAATGCATAAACGGTGTGATGAGAAATAAATGTAGTATATTCGCCGCATGAAAAAAGCGGATATATTATTTGCCTGCGCGGTGGTGGCGGTGTTCCTGCCCTTCGTGCTTTCGGAGCCTGTCTACGAGGCCTATAAGAGTTTCAACGCCGCTCACGGGATGATCGTGAGCTTCATCAAGTTCGCGGTGCTCTCGACCGCCGGTGAGATGCTGGGGGCGCGTATCACCACCGGACGTTACTACTACAAGGGCTTCGGCCTGATATCCAAGATGCTGGTCTGGGGCATCCTCGGCATGGGCATCAACATGGCGATGATCATCTTCTCGTCCGGTACTCCGGCATTCCTGGAGTACATGGGACTGACCGGCGCAACTGAGTTCCTCGCCGGGCCGATGTGCTGGCAGAAGGTGCTGGTGGCCTTCTGCGTCTCGGTGGCCATGAACTCGATATTCGCTCCGGTATTCATGACCCTGCACAAGATATGCGACATCCACA
>DXAT01000081.1 GCA_019116965.1 Candidatus Coprenecus pullistercoris | reverse complement strand
GCCATAGAGCAGAGGGTCAATACCCGCAACCCCCGCTCCACCGTCGGCAGCACCACCGAAATCTACGACTACCTGCGGGTGCTCTTCGCCAAGATAGGCCACACCTATTCGCCTGTCACAGGTGAGGAGGTGCGCTGCGACACAGTGGCTTCCGTCATGGAACGGCTGCACTCGCTCGCCTCCTCCATTCCTGCCGGAGACCCTTCCGATGAGGAATATTCACCCGGCATCTGCTTCATACTGGCGGACATCCGCTGGGGTGAGGAGGCGTATCGGGTCGAACGTCTGCTCAATCTCAAGGAAGAGGGATTCTCACGCCTGTACATTTTACCCTCTGGGGACAATGCCGGGCGGATGGAGAAAATCGACTCGCTCCTGGCCGACATCAGCCGCGCCGAGGGACGGGAAGTGGCTCTGATGGTGGACCGTATCCCTTTCGACAGCAGCACATTTGCGGACGAGGAGACGGAAAACCGGGTCATGGACTCCGTACGGACGGCATTTGACAAGGGAGACGGGCACATCGCCTGCGCATTCTCGCCGGCTGTGGAGGGACACGCCCTGTTGCGGTTCTCCTCCCTGTTCGAGGCGGACGGCATGCAGTTCTCCGAGCCTACGGAATGGATGTTCAACTACAACAGCCCGGTGGGAGCCTGCCCCGTCTGCGGCGGTCTCGGCAAGATCATCGGTATCGACGAGTCGCTGGTCATCCCCAATCAGGCCCTGTCCGTCTATCAGGATGCCGTGGCCTGCTGGAAGGGCGAGGTGATGAAATATTTCAAGGAGGAGGTGCTGGCCAATGCGGACAAATTCGGATTCCCGGTGCACACTCCGTACAAGGACCTCACGGCCAAGCAGAAAAGCGAGCTGTGGAACGGTAACCGGTACATCACCGGCATCTACCCCTTCTTCAAGGAGCTCGAGGCCAAGCGGTACAAGATACAGAACAAATACATGATCAGCCGCTACTCCGGCAAGACCGTCTGCCGGGAGTGCGGAGGCAGCCGGCTGCGCAGGGAAGCCCTGTACGTATGTATCGGAGGACGCAACATCCATGAGCTGATGACCATGAGCATCAAGGACCTGATAGCGTTCTTCGACGGCCTTCAGCTTCCTGCCTACGAGGAGAAGATAGCCGCCCGGGCGCTGAAGGAGATACGGGACCGCTTGGACTACATCGACCATGTGGGGCTGTCCTATCTGACCCTGAACCGTGCGTCCAACACGCTCAGCGGCGGTGAGAGCCAGCGCATCAGCATCGTCTGCTCCCTCGGCAACAGCCTGACCGGCTCGATGTACATCCTCGACGAGCCCTCCATCGGACTGCACAGCCGGGACACCGGACGGCTTATCGAAGTCATCAAGCGGCTGAGGGACCTCGGTAACACAGTGATAGTCGTGGAGCACGACGAGGAGATTATCCGCAGTGCGGACTGGCTGATAGACATCGGACCACGGGCCGGCAAGCACGGAGGCGAGGTTGTCTACTGCGGCCCTCCTCCGGCCACGGATATCTCCGAGGCTGACGCTTCCGCCTTACTTGCAGCATGGCCCAGGTCATTGACCTTAGAGTATCTGCTGGGCCGGAAGAAGATTTCCATTGACCCTGTCAAACGCCCCTGGAAGCAGTACATAGAGGTCTGCGACGCCTGCGAGAACAACCTCAAGAACATCGATGTGCGCTTTCCGCTCAATGTCATGACCGCCGTCATCGGAGTCAGCGGCTCGGGCAAATCCACCCTCGTGGGCGATATCCTCTACCCAGCCCTCAACCGGATGATCAACCAGGTCGGAGCCAGACCAGGCTCGTTCCGGGAGCTGCGAGGCGACCTGGACCGCATATCCTCGGTCGAGTTCGTGGACCAGAACCCGATAGGCCGAAGCTCCCGTTCCAACCCGGTGACCTACATCAAGGCCTATGACGACATCCGCAAGCTCTTCTCCGAGCAGCCGCTGGCCAAGATCAACGGCTTCGGGCATTCGCATTTCTCCTTCAACATCGACGGAGGACGCTGTCCCGAATGTCTCGGCGAGGGCACTGTCAAGATACCGATGCAGTTCATGGCCGACATCGTCATGACCTGCGAGTCCTGCGGAGGGAAACGTTTCATCCAGGACGTGCTCGAAGTGCGTTACCGGGGCAAGAATATCAGCGACGTGCTCGACATGAGTGTGGACGAGGCCATCGACTTCTTCACCTCCGCCGGAGAACCTGCCGCCGCCCGTATCGCGGCCCGTCTCCAGCCCCTGCACGATGTGGGACTGGGCTACGTCGCTCTCGGTCAGAGCAGCAGCACCCTCAGCGGCGGCGAGAGCCAGCGCGTCAAGCTCGCCTACTTCCTCGGCCTGGGCAAGGACTCCGGCAAGGGCACCGCATCCGACAAGCCGGTACTGTTCATCTTTGACGAGCCGACCACCGGCCTGCACTTTGACGACATCGAGAAACTGCTGGCCTCATTCCGCGCCCTCATAGACCGCGGCCACACGATTATCGTCGTCGAGCACAACCCCTACATCATCGCCGCTGCCGACCACATCATCGAGCTCGGCCCTGAAGGCGGCGACCAGGGCGGCTACCTTCTTCGGTCCTGAACCCGCAGCATATCGATTCAAGGCACTGCTCAATTAAGACAATCTGCCCCTAATACCTACAGCACTGGGCCGAAGAAGGTAAGCACTCCTCACACAACGCAGCAGAGATAACGGTAGCTGCCTGCCCAACTGGACACCGAAGATGGCAAGTACTCCTCCCCTCGACCCTTTCCAAGGAATGGCCAAGTCACTCCGCTCCAAACAGGCCTTCTGCCCGATGAGGTAAGTCTTTTCCCCCACCTACCTCCATGTTTCTCTATCACCTGCAACACCTTATGCCGGTGACTTTACGAAAAATATGCGCCCTCATTTTCGGCGACATGCGGACAATCTACACACCTCAGTATCTGTTATTGCATTCTTCTTATAAATAACTGAATATTAGCACCGTATACCAAAATCAGAAAAACAGATAAGGCCGTATTATAGCGAATTCCGGGTAAAAAGTGCCGTATCTGTTATGAGTCCGCAGCAGTAAGTAGATGAATTTGTGCGCGTTATAGCATTTACTGGATTACAGATACTGAGGAAGCTTCGCACAAAACAAGCCTTCTGAGCCGCAGTCTCCATCAATCCTCTTTCCGCAACGGCACCAAATCGCAGGAAATACTGCCGTTGTGAAAAAGGGGCAACACCAACACTACATTAACCTGTTCAGTGCGAATCCCGGGTACTTTCCGTCACAAAACAGAAGCGATGGTGCAGTCCTGAAAAGTAGTACTTGATTTACAGTTAGTTACAAAAGACACTGCACATTTGGCCTGTTTCAGACTATCTCAAATGTGCAGCGCATAAATGTAATCAGTTGGTATTCAGCCGTATCACAATCCGCATCGCACCGTCATCTCAAAAAACAACAGAAGACACACTGACGGATAATCAAAAAAGTATTGCTAAATTTGTAACAAAACCGAAAGACATGCATTAATTGTCAATATAAATTATGAAATCATGAAAAAGCTACTTATTACCGCCATCATCATACTCACCGCTATTGTCTGCGGCCACGCCGAGAGCAGGACATTTGTCCGTGAATACTACTACCAGGCCGGAGAAAGCGACAGCAAGATCAGCTCCCGCACCAAGGCCCTGACCGAGGTCAAGCGACTGTTGCTGGAAGAAATCGGAGTCTACCTGGAGAGCTATATCAACTACAGCGTGGAGCAGACCGGAAACCGGATTTCCGACCAGTTCATCAAACAGGAGATAGAACAGATATCGGCCGGCATCACCGAGACCACCATCATAGAGGAGAACTGGACCGGCATCGAATACTACATCAAGGCCGAGATAACGGTCGACCCGGAGGATGTTGTCAGGCGGCTCAACCGCAGCATCGAGCAGCGCAAGGCCAGCGTGGTCGTGGACAGCCTCAACATGCTGCTGACCGAGGCCAACACCTCCATTAAGGCCAAGGAATCCGAAATCGCATCACTGCGGCAAAGCCTGGAGAACGAGCAGGAAAAGTTGCGCCAACAGGAGGAGAATCTGCAGAGACTCAACAAAGAGCTCTCCGGCCTCAAATCCAAATACACCCAAGTTGCCCAGCAGGAACAGGCCGTCCAGTCCGAGATAGACCGCATCCGCCGCGCTTTCAACCAAAGCACCTCCAAAGCCTCCCAAGTCCTCATCGGCATGAATACAGATGATGTCATACGACTTTGCGGAAAACCACGCTCAAATAAAACAATCTACTTCGTACGTGCCGGTTCTCCATCTTCTGGAGATGCCTGGGACTATGGAGATATAACAATAATATTTGACCAACCTCATGTTGAATTCGGTGAAGGCATTGTTATTAAAGGAGTAAAAACTGTAGATCTCAATTACAACAAAGCAGACCGCTGCCAGAACATCCTTAAATCCCTCTACTCCGAATAATTACAGTTACATCAAGAAGACAACACAGCACATATATGAAAGATAAGCAAAACAACGACATTGACAGATTTTTCGAGAATTTAAAAGACTATCGCCTGTGGGATTACCGCATCAGACTCAAATTCGCAATCATAGCCTTGATTAGTGTATTTCTCATCCTTGCAGTCATTTTTCTGCTTCAATACTTTTCAGTATTTTAACTTAAAAAAGGCGAACCGTGAGGCCCGCCTTAAATGTTTTCACAACGGAATAATCCTTATTGTGAATTGCTTCAAACTTGAGAACAAATATAGTCCATTTTTCCAAAAGCGGCAATTTTTTCTTAAATTTGAAGCATATTCATATAAGACTAATAC
>DXAT01000080.1 GCA_019116965.1 Candidatus Coprenecus pullistercoris | reverse complement strand
AAAGGGTACAGGCGTAGAATTGTTGCATACTCGCATTATTTTAAAGACTTTAAAAAGACTTTATCCCACGATGTGTTGTGTAAAGTATATCAGGTGTTTCTTCTGATAATGACTGAAGAAGTCATACCTATGAGATTCTTTAAATCCATTACGGGAGTCAAGGGACTGTATGAGATACGCATAGAAGAGGGTGGCAATATTTATAGGATTTTCTGTTGTCTTGATGAGGGATATCTGGTGATATTGTTGAGTGCTTTTCAGAAAAAGACACAGAAGACACCTGGAAAAGAGATTGAAAGAGCTGTGAGGATAATGAATGAGTACTACAGTAAGAAAGATAAAATACATGAAAATGACAGATAGTGAATTGAAGGCACTTGGATGCACCGATATAGAAGAGATGATCTCAGAGGATTTTGGAGTTCCCGGGACGGATGAGCGAGAGGCTTTTGACCGGGAGGCAGAGACATTTATCCTGGCGGAGCGGCTGAAGGAGGAACGCCGTAGGGCCGGTCTGACGCAGGAGCAGCTGGCGGCGAAGATAGGTACGAAGAAGTCCTATATCTCCCGCATCGAGAACGGGAAGACGGACGTGCAGCTATCGACTCTCTTCAAGATATTTCAGGGGCTGGGCAAGCGGGTCAGCATCACCATCCTGTGAGCCGTTTTCCAGCAAGGACCTGCGTCTGGGTATTTTCCACAGGGGTGTAAATGAAAACGGTCTCACGGCGAAGGATATCGTCGGGGACCGGGATGAAGATGTTGCAGTGCCTGCTCCTGTCTTACAGCAGGGCCCGCATTTGGGCGGCGAGGTCCGCTGCTGCTGCTCCTGCGGCAGCGGCGAAGTCCTCACCTGAGGAGGCGTAGATGATGCCTCGGGAGGAGTTGACGAGAAGACCGCAACGGGAGTTGAGTCCGCAGCGGGCCACTTCTTCGAGTGAACCGCCCTGTGCGCCTACTCCGGGCACCAGGAAGAAGTGGTCGGGACAGTACCGGCGTATTTCCGCAAGTTTTTCCGGTCTTGTGGCTCCTACGACAAACATAAGGCGGTCACGGGAGTCTCCGAATTCGCTTTCCACGCTGTTGACCGTGTCGCGGATGACGCGCTCGTAAAGCGGCGTGCCGTCAGAAAGGGTCAGGGTCTCGAATTCCTCGGCGGATTTGTTGGAGGTCATGGCCAACACGATACCCCAGCGTCCGGAATGCTTCAGGAAGGGCCGGATGGAGTCGCTTCCCATATATGGCGCGAGGGTGACCGCGTCGAAGTCCATGGTCTCGAAGAAGGCCTTGGCATAGCGGTCGGCGGTATTGCCGATGTCTCCGCGCTTGGCGTCAGCGATGATCAGGATGTCTGGATATTGCGTCCTGATGTAGCGGACGGTCTCGGCGAGCTGTTGCCAGCCGGGGACACCCTCCGCTTCATAGAAGGCGATATTGGGCTTGTATGCGACGGCGTATTCCGCCGTGGCGTCTATTATGGCCTTATTGAAAGCCAGCATGGATGCGTCTCCGTACTGCTCCTTGACACAGGCCGGAATCTTTTCCGGATCAGTGTCAAGACCCACGCAGAGGAATGAGCCTTTGCGCCGTATATTCTCGTAAAGTTCAGTGTAATTCATATCTTGATGTTATTTACAGAAGGGTGCCGGAAATCTCTGGACTTCGCGGCACCCTTGTCGGTTCTTAATCGTTTTAGAAATACTTGTAGAAGAGAGCAATGGACTCCATGCCCTTCTCGAACTGGGAGAGCAGGTAGCTTTCGTTGGGCGAGTGGATGGTATCTCTTTCAAGGCCGAAGCCTATCAGAAGCGGGTCTGCCTTGAGAATTTGCTGCATCTCGGCCAGGATAGGTATGGAACCGCCGCCGCGGCTGGGCACTGGCTCAATGCCGTATACTTCCTGAATGGCTTTTGACGCAGCCTGATAGGCAGGGGAGGAGATGGGGATCAGGAAGCCGTTGCCGCCATGATGGGTGGTTACTTTCACGCGGACGCCCTTGGGAACATGGCTCTCGATGTGCTTGGCGAAGAGCTCGGCAATGCGTCTCCAGTCCTGGTTCGGCACTAATCGCATGGAAATCTTGGCGTGGGCCGTGGTGGGGATGACGGTCTTGGCTCCCTCGCCGGTGAAGCCGCCCCAGATGCCGTTCACATCCAGGCAGGGCCTGATGCCTGTGCGCTCCGGAGTGGTGTAGCCTTTCTCGCCGTCCACTTCGGGGATGTCCAGGAACCGCTTGTACTCGTCCAAGTCGAAAGGTGCGCGTCCCAGCAGCTCGCGGTCAGCCTTGGAAAGCTCCACCACATCGTCATAGAAGCCCTTGATGGTGATGTGCCCGTCAGCGTCGATGAGTCCGTCCACTATCCTGCAGAGGGCATTTAGCGGATTGACCACGGCGCCGCCGTAGTGGCCCGAGTGCAGGTCCTTGTTAGGACCGGTGACCTCTATCTCCATGTAGGTCAGGCCGCGCATACCGCAGTTGATGGAAGGTACATCCTCGCCGATCATGGTGGTGTCGGATACGAGGATGATGTCGCAGGCGAGCAGGTCCTTGTGCTCCTCAGCCCATGATGCTAAGGAAGGAGAGCCTATCTCTTCCTCACCCTCGAGGATAAACTTGATGTTGTGTCTCTGCAGACCGTTGCGTACCAAGTATTCAAATGCCTTGATGTGCATGAACGACTGGCCCTTGTCATCGTTGGCACCGCGGGCGTAGATGGCCCCGTCGCGGATCTCCGGCTCGAACGGCTGGGATTTCCACAGCTCGATCGGGTCTACGGGCTGCACATCGTAGTGACCGTAGACGAGTATGGTCTTAAGCGAGGGGTCTATGATCTTCTCGGCGTAGACTACGGGATGTCCGGTGGTGTCGAATACCTCGGCCCTGTCTGCACCGGCTTCCTTGAGCAGGTCGGTGAGCTTGCGGGCGCAGGCATACATGTCTTCCTTGTGGGCGGGGTCGGAGCTGACGGACGGTATCCTCAGCAGCCCGAACAGTTCGGAGAGAAATCTCTCGCGGTTGGCTTTGTAGTAATCTCTCATAGTCATATTAATTTCCGTTATTGTCTGTATCTGTATTGCCCGGAACCAGTTCGGCGATGACGGTCTCGGCTCCGGTAACCTTGTCTCCGACCTCGACATTGACTTTGGTGCCTAAGGGCAGGAATACATCGGCTCTGGAACCGAACTTGATGAAGCCTATCTGCTCTCCGGCATTGAAGGTCTTGTCGTATTCGGCATAGCAGACCACGCGCCGGGCGAAGAGACCTGCAATCTGGCGGCACAGCACCTCGGTCCCGTCCCCGTTCCTGAATACGATGGTGGTTCTCTCATTCTTCGTAGAGGACTTGGGATGCCAGGCAGCGAGATAGTTGCCTCTGTGGTATTTGAAGAAGGCGACCTTGCCGCTGACAGGGGCCCAGTTGACATGAACATTGAAGAAGGACATGAATACGGATATCTGAAGTCTCTTGCCGTGGAAGTATTCCGGTTCCTCGACCTCCTGGATGATGACGATCTTTCCGTCGGCCGGGGCTGTTATCCTGCGGCTGTCTCCTGCCGGCCTGCGCCTGGGACTGCGGAAAAAACAGATGAAGAATATGCAGAATCCTGCCGGTATGGCCGCCACGAGACATGTCCATATCCGCACGCCGCTGAAGTAGAAGAGATTGCCTCCTAAAATCAGTGTAAATACCAAGGACATCAGTATAAGGCTCAGGCCTTCTTTGTGAATAGTCATATCAAAGTCCTAATATCAAAATATAGGCTACCGAGACGGGAAATGCGAACAATGCGCCGTCGAACCTGTCAAGCAGTCCTCCGTGTCCGGGCATTATCCTGCCGGCGTCCTTGACTCCAAAGTTACGCTTTAATTGTGATTCCGCCAAATCTCCTATCGTGGAACTGATGTTTACCAACAGGGCCAGGATGAGGCAGTGGTACCACGGATAGTCTACCAGTCTGAAATATCCGGCGCACCATCCTGCTGCCAGTGCCAGGACGAGACCTCCGAAATATCCCTCCCAGCTTTTCTTGGGGGATATGGAGGGAAAGAGTTTGTGGCCGTGTTTTTGTCCGAAGGCCATGCCGAAGAGGTAGGCCCCTACATCGGAACTCCAGATAATGATCATCACTGCAAGGAGGACCCTGCCGTCGAAACTGCCGTCCGGACCGAATACAATAAGGCTGGTCAGGGAAAAGGGGAGGGCAATGTACAGCAGCGATGCTATGATGAAAGGAGTGGCGCGGTAGGCGTCTCCCTCCTTGCTGAAGAGTATCGCCGTGAATATAAGGCATACCATGACGGGCAGTATCAGCAGCCATTTCCAGTCCAGGCCGAATCCGGCGTGGAAGAAGAATAACATGAATGTGAGCAGGGCCGTCACGATGGCGAGACACCTGGCCGTTCCCTCTTTGGGACCGACGGAGATGTTGAGGTATTCAACCATCATGATGAATACTGCAATCATGAATATGACACCGTAGGCGGCCGGGTGCCACAGCAGGGCCGTCAGGAAGAGGGCGAGGAAGACCGCGCCGCTAAGCGTTCTGATCAGCAGGTTCTTCATGGGGCGCTACAGTTTCAGTGGCTGCATTCTGTGACAGCTTTCCGCCGGGGCGTTCTCCGAATATCTTCACCAAGTCATCCGTGAATATCACTTCTTTCTCAAGCAGCAGCTCGGCAAGACGGGTGAATCCGTCCATATGTTCGCGGAGAACTTTGAGCGCGGTTCCGTGGGCCGAGTCGATGAAGCTCTTGGCCTCGGCATCGATCAGTTCGGCTGTCTTCTCGCTGTATGGCTTGCTGAGGTTGTAGCCGGAGTTTCCCGATGAATCGTAGAATGAGATGTTGCCGACCTTGTCGCTCATGCCGAAGTAGGTGACCATGGCGTAGGCCTGCTTGGTGACCTTCTCGAGGTCGTTCATCGCTCCGGTGGATATCCTGCCGTTGATGATTTCCTCGGCGGCGCGGCCTCCGAGAGTGGCGGCCATCTCGTCCATCATCTGTTCGGTGGTGGTGATCTGTCTTTCCTCGGGCAGATACCAGGCGGCTCCGAGAGAGCTGCCGCGGGGGATGATGGTGACTTTCAGCAGGGGGTTGGCGTTGGGCAGCCACCAGCTTACGGTGGCGTGTCCGGCCTCGTGATAGGCGATGGTGCGTTTCTCTTCCGGAGTTATGATCTTGCTGCGGCGCTCGAGTCCTGCTACGATTCTGTCGATTGCGTCCATGAAGTCCTGACGGTCCACGGCTTTCTTATTGTTGCGTGCGGCTATCAGTGCCGCCTCGTTGCAGACATTGGCTATATCGGCTCCGGAGAAGCCGGGAGTCTGCTTGGCGAGGAACTCTATGTCGAAACCGTCGACGAGCTTGATCTTGCGCAGGTGTACCTTGAATATTTCGAGACGCTCGTTCTGTTCGGGCAGGTCCACATGTATCTGGCGGTCGAAACGGCCGGCCCGCATCAGGGCCTTGTCGAGGATGTCGGCGCGGTTTGTGGCGGCAAGGATGATTACTCCGGAGTTGGTTCCGAAGCCGTCCATTTCCGTTAGCAGCTGGTTGAGGGTATTCTCGCGCTCGTCATTGGAGGAGAAGCCTACATTCTTGCTCCTGGCCCGGCCCACCGCGTCTATCTCATCGATGAACACGATGCATGGTGCCTTCTCCTTGGCCTGACGGAAGAGGTCGCGCACGCGGGATGCTCCCACACCGACGAACATCTCCACGAAGTCGGAGCCGCTGATGGAGAAGAACGGCACATTGGCCTCGCCGGCGACGGCCTTGGCAAGCAGTGTCTTTCCTGTACCCGGAGGGCCAACCAGCAGGGCACCCTTGGGTATCTTGCCTCCTAATGCAGTGTATTTCTGGGGGTTCTTCAGAAAGTCGACTATCTCCATGACCTCTACCTTGGCCTCTTCGAGACCGGCGACATCCTTGAATGTCACTTTGACATTGTTCTCTTTCTCGTACAGCTTGGCCTGGGACTTCCCGACATTGAATATGCCTCCTCCGCCCGGACCTCCGCCCATGTTCTTCTGCATGGGACGGAACATGATGAACCACAGCAGTCCGAAGAGCAGCAGGGGGAAGATCAGCCAGTCGAATATCTGGCCGAAGTAATTGTTCCTTACCTCAGTATCGACCTTGAACCGGGATTCCTCGGGCAAGGACAGACGGGCTGTCTCGAACTCCTCCTCAGGGTTGAAATTGTCGGATACCAGGAAATAAAAGTGCGGCCCGGCGGCCGGTACCTTGCCTCCGAAATATTTGTTGACATATTTGTCGAGCGAGTCCTTCCGGATATATACCTCGCCCTTGTGCTCGTTGGAGATGTAGGTTATCCTGTCCACATCTCCGGACGGAATCATGGATTCCTTGACTGTAAACCACTCGGCCTTGACCGGATCGGAACTGTACTGGTTCCTGACAATCCATATCATGCCCAGTCCGAAGATAAGGTAGAGTATCCATATCAGGTTTCTCCTGGACCTGGAGGGACCCTGCACGGGCTTTCTGCCGCCGTTCCCTTTGTTCATTCCCATATTATTGCTCATCATTGTAGTCTTTTCGTATTGCGTCGGCCCACAGGTCCTCCAGGCGGTAGAAATTGCGGTATTCGGTCTGGAAAATGTGAACCACGATATTGAGGTAATCCATGATTACCCAGAATCCGTTCTCCTTGCCCTGCATGCGAACGACCTTCCGCCCGCATTTCTCCAGCATCCTCTCCTCTATGTTGTCAGCTATCGCGTCCACCTGCGTGGTGGAGTCGGCATTGCAGATTACGAACCAGTCTGTGATGGCCGTGCCTATCTTTTTTAAATCCAGGGCACAGACATTCCTGCCCTTTTTCTCTAGCATAGCCTCTGCTATGGTGTCTACTTCTATCATTATAATATTTAAATTTGCAGTGCAAATATACGCATTTATGTCTTATAAAAATTGTGCCATGAATATTCGTTGGCTGAAGATTACCGATTCCACCAACCTGGAAGCATGGAGGAACAAGGATTCCTGTGATGACATGACAGTCTGGGCAGCGGAGTATCAGACTGAGGGCAGGGGGCAGCGTGGCAGCAGGTGGGAAAGCGAGGCCGGAAACAATCTGATGTTTTCGATACTTTTCAGACCGAAGGGGCTGAGGGCCGGGAGCCAGTTCACCATGTCGCGGATATGTGCGGTGGGGACAGCGTTGTATCTCAGGGACAAAGGCTTGGAGGCCAGGGTCAAGTGGCCCAATGATATCTATGTGGGGGACCGTAAGATATGCGGGATGCTACTGGAGAATACCCTCAAGGGCGGCATGCTGGCTGACTGTATCGCCGGGATCGGGCTCAATGTCAACCAGCGTGTATTTTCTCCGGACCTGCCCAATCCGACCTCTGTGGTGCTTGAGCTCGGACATGCCGGGAGAGAGACCGGAGAACTGGATTTACGGGAGGAGCTGAGTCTTCTGCTCGGCAGGATCGGGGCTCTGTATGCCGGAATGGGTCCGGACGGCAGCGTGCCTGGACTGGATGAGGAATATGAGTCGATGCTGTACCGTATGGGAGAGAGAGCGGAGTACGAGGAAACGGAATATTTTACAGGCGGAGCACCGCGCAGGTTTACCGGGACAATAACCGGAGTGGAGAGAGAGACCGCCCGTCTGGTGGTCGGACACTCAGACGGGCGGACGGTTAAGTATTATTTTAAGGAAATAAGGTTCGTGCTATAGGGACTTGAACAGCTCCACCGTGGCGACAGGGTCTTCCGAAGCGAAGACGGCGTTGCCGGTAACTACGACATCGGCTCCGGCATCGCGCAGGGCGCCTGCGTTGGTCAGGTTGACGCCTCCGTCCACTTCGATAAGTGCCTTGGAACCGAGCCTCAGCAGCATCTCCTTGGTCTCGGTCACCTTGCGGTAGGTGCTCTCGATGAAGGACTGGCCTCCGAATCCGGGATTGACCGACATCAGCACTATCATGTCACAGTATTCGGCTATGTATTCCAGACCGGAGACAGGAGTGTGCGGATTGAGCACCACTCCGGCCTTCATGCCGTTGGCCTTGATGTTCTGGAGGCTGCGGTGAAGGTGTGTGCAGGCTTCGTAGTGTACAGTGACATATTCGGGCTCCGCATCGCGCAGTACGCTGATGTAGCGGTCGGGGTCGAGTATCATAAGATGCACATCCAAGGGCTTGGCCGCCTTCTTGGCTATGTTGCGGATGACAGGAAAACCGAATGATATGTTGGGTACGAACATCCCGTCCATTACATCCAAGTGGATGTAGTCGCACTGGGATGAGTTGAGCATGTCGATGGTCTCGCCTAAGCGGGTGAAATCGGATGTGAGTATCGACGGGGATATCTGCAAGTGGCGTCTGTCTGTCATGGCTGTTTTCATTTACATTGTCTGATGACATCTTCGAGAAGCAGGACGAACTTGTCCAGGCTGGCAAGGTCGAGTCTCTCGCCGGGAGCGTGCACTCCGCGGAGGGTGGGACCGAAGGATATCATGTCAAGATGGGGGTATTTGTCCAAGAAGAGTCCGCACTCTAATCCTGCATGGATGGCCCTTACTACGGGGTCGTTGCCGAAGAGTTTTTTGTAGGAGCTCTTGCATACTTCAAGTATGTGGGATTTCAGGCTCGGCTTCCATCCGGGATACTCCGACTCATGGGTGACTTCGGCTCCTGCTACAGAGAAGGCGGCCTCTATGCGCATGGCGGCGTTGCGACGGGCGGAGTTGGTCGAGCTGCGCTGGCTGGTGCCGATGCGGATGATGTTGTCTTCCTGCATCTTGACGGATGCAAGGTTGGAGGATGTCTCCACTAATCCCTTCACCTCTGCGCTCATGGCCATCACTCCGTGAGGTACGGCGTGCAGGGCGCAGATGAGGTTGAAGGCCGTCCTGTCATCTATGGCTTGTGCGGGGGCGGCTGCATTTTCCTCCCATACAGCGGCGATGTCCGGATCTGTTACCGAATATTCGTCGCGAAGTTCGGCGAGGGTCTCGCCGAGTATGTTTTTTACTTTGGCTGTATCCGAAGGATTGACAGCTATCACTGCGGATGCCTCACGGGCTATGGCGTTGCGTTTATTGCCGCCGTCTATGGAGCAGAGGGTTGCGGAAGTCTCCTTCCATACGCGGTAAAGCAGTCTTGCCAAGGACTGTACTGCATTGGAACGGCCCTTGTCGATGTCGTCTCCGCTGTGTCCGCCGATACCGCCGCAGAATCCGGCCTTGACGCAGACCTTGCCGGCAGGTATGGGAACAGGAGTATAATGGAATTTCGCTGTGGTGTCGATGCCTCCGGCGCAGCCTATGAACAGCTCTCCCTCATCCTCCGAGTCGAGGTTGAGCAGGATGCTTCCGGTAAGGAAGTCGCTTTTGAGGGCGAAGGCTCCGTCGAGTCCTGTCTCTTCGGAGGTGGTGAAGAGGCACTCTATCTTGCCGTGGGGCAGATCATTGTCCTCTAAGACAGCCAGCTGGGCGGCTATGCCTATGCCGCAGTCGGCTCCGAGGGTGGTATCCTTTGCTATCAGCCATCCGTTCTCCACCACAGCCTTTATGGGATCCTTGGAGAAGTCGTGCTCCACTCCGCTGTTTTTCTCGCAGACCATGTCGGAATGGCTCTGGAGAATGATTGTGGGGGAGTTTTCCCTGCCCGGTGTCGCCGGAATGGTGATGAGTACATTTCCGGCCTCATCGGTCCTGCAGTCCATACCGCGGTCCGCGGCGAATTTCTGGAGGAAAGCGATGATGTGCTCCTCATGACCCGACTCGCGCGGGATGGTGAGTATCTCGCGGAAGTGGGAGAGAACTTGTTCTGATGTCATGGATTGTATGTTTTAAATGTTGGATTTCAGCTTCTTCTCGATGTCCGTAACATATTGTCTGAAAGACCTGTCGGTGGACATCAGGTCGCTGACTGTCTCACAGGCGTGCAGGACGGTGGCGTGATTCTTGCCTCCGAGCTCACCTCCTATGGTGGTGAGGGACTTACCGGTGAGATTGCGGCAGAGGTACATGGCGATTTGGCGTGCCTGGACTATCTCCCTCTTGCGGGAGTTGGAGAGCATGGTCTCGTTGGAGATGCCGAAATAATCGCTTACGGTATTGCGGATCTTTGTGATGGACAGTTCGTTCTTGTTTATGGTGACGATCTTCTCTATCACATTCTGAGCCAGCTGGAGTGTAATCTTCTTTTTTGTCAGTGTGGCATGTGCCATCAGTGAGGCCAAGGTGCCTTCGAGCTCTCTGACATTGTCGGTGACTTTTGCGGCAATATAGTTGATGATGTCGTCATCCAGCCTTATGCCTTCTTTGAAACTCTTGGCTTTCAGGATGGCCACTCTGGTCTCCATGTCGGGCGGAAGCAACTCTGTGGTCAGTCCCCATTTGAAGCGGGACAGCAGTCTCTGCTCAAGGCCCTGAAGGTCCACAGGGGCCCTGTCGGATGTGAAGATGAGCTGTTTTCCGAGCTGGTGCAGATAGTTGAATATCTGGAAGAACGCATTCTGCGTACCGGGCTTGTCGGCGAACTCATGCACATCGTCTATGATAAGGACATCCATCGACTGATAGAAGTGCAGGAAGTCTGTCAGGGCGTTTTTCTGTACGGAGTCCATGTAGTGGGTCTGAAAACGGTTGGCGGTCACATACAGGACGACCTTCTTGTCGAACTTCTCCTTGATGGCGATGCCTATGGCCTGGGCCAGATGGGTCTTGCCGAGACCGGGACCTCCGTATACGAAAAAAGGATTGTATGCGGTGTTGCCTGGATTGTCTGCGATGGCCATGCCGGCGGCGCGTCCAAGGCGGTTGCAGTCTCCTTCGACAAGGTTGTCGAAAGAGTAATTGTAGTTGAGGTTGGGGTTGACGGTAATTCCTTTCAGTCCGGGTATCACATAGGGGTCGTCGATTTTCGCCACTTTTTCCTTCGGGAGGGCGATGTCCGGATTGACTATGCCGCCGTCGGGACGGCTTGCGGGATACAGGACTTTAGAGTCTTTTACAATAGGCACCTCATACAGCAACTTCGCTCCCTTGCCGACCACTCTCTTTATGGTGGAGCGGAGGATGTCGATGAAGTGCGCGTCTATGTATTCGGGGAAGAATGCTGAAGGTACCTGTATGGTGAGTATACTATCCTCCAACTTGACCGGCACGATAGGCTCGAACCAGGTCCTAAAACTGCTCTCGGGGATGTTATCCCTTATGATTTGCAGACAGTTATCCCATACTTCACGGTGATTCATTCCTCAAAAATATTGATTGTCGTTTATGTTAAAAATATCTTTCCCGCCGAAACGGGAGAACAAAATTGAGTAAAAAAAGTTTAATAAAAAAATAAAAATTCAGCGTGAAAATTGAAC
>DXAT01000079.1 GCA_019116965.1 Candidatus Coprenecus pullistercoris | reverse complement strand
CACCGCATACAGCTGGCCATCGACGCAGGCTACGTGCGGGTCAACGGGACGGTCATCAAGGCCAACTACAAAGTAAAGCCCCAGGATGAGATAAGGATATTCCTGCCTTACCGCCGCCGAGGCTTCGAGATACTTCCCGAGAAGATGGATCTGGACATCAGATATGAGGACGAGGACGTACTGGTGGTCAACAAGCCGGCCGGACTGGTAGTACACCCGGGCTGCGGCCACTTTACCGGCACCCTGCTCAACGGTCTGGCATGGTATCTGGGACGGAGCCAGGGCCCGGATGCACCGGATGACCGCATGGGCATACTCGTACACCGCATCGACAAGGACACCTCCGGGACCCTGCTGATAGCCAAGAACGACGAGGCCCAGGCCTATCTGGCCCGGCAGTTCTTCGTCCACTCCATAGAGAGAAAATATACGGCAATAGTCTGGGGCGACATGGAGCAGGACTCCGGCACCATAACCGGTGATATAGGCCGGGATCCCAACGACAGGCTCCGCTTCAAGGTCGTGGAGGACGGCACGGGAAAGCACGCCGTCACCCACTGGCGTGTCATTGAGAGGCTGGGCTACATCACTGTCGTAGAATGTTCCCTGGAGACAGGCCGCACCCACCAGATCAGGGTACACATGAACCATATCGGCCATCCTCTTTTCAACGACAGCAGATACGGAGGGGACAGAATACTCAAGGGCACCCTTTACTCAAAATACCGGCAGTTCATAGACAACTGCTTCGAGATTCTTCCGCGTCAGGCCCTTCACGCCGGCACCATAGGATTCATACACCCGCGTACTCACGAAAAAATCTCCGTCAGCAGCGGACTGCCGGCTGACATGACCGCACTTATAGAAAAGTTCCGTAACTTTGTGAGCAGCCGACAGGCCTAACGTCTATGAGGAGGAGGTCCTCCGGGACCGCGTCTCATACCTCCGCCCATCATCTTGTCGAAATTGCCGAAACGATAGACGAGGCTGATGATGAAATACTGCCCGAGGGTATTGTTGTAGGTATCCTCGATATAGTTGTCGGTGGTGTTGCGGTAATTGTTCCTGGACTGGTTGAGTATATCGTAGACCTTCAGACGGAGAGTCATCTTTTTCTTCAGAAACTGCTGTGATATCTCTGCGTTCCAGGTCAGGGAAGGCTCACCGAAACCGGCATCGTATCCTATGTAGAAATTGTAGCGTGCGTCGGTAGCCACCTCCATTCCCCAGGGGAGGGTCGCCGTAACCTCGGCGAACACCGAATTGTCCCATGTATCCGCACGGGCCTGCGAGGCTATCTCGTACCAAGCCTTGCGGTATGACGCCCTGCCTCCGAGACGGGTCTCCAAATAGTCATTGCGGTAGACCAGCGTCAGGTCCTCGGTAAGAGAGAGCGTCGTGGTCCTGCCGGCTATCAGGTCATCCATTATCTCGTCCAGAGTAGTGGCCGTGGTATCGTTGCCGGTATAGGACAGACTGCTGGTGACAGCCGCACGCGTGAAGGACATGATCGAGAAGCCGGACTTGGATATCTGGGAATTGACCATGAACATCAGGTCTCCTCCGATAACCGGTCGGGTCGAGTTGACCGGCGCGGTATACTGCACGCCCGAGCCGTCATACCAGCTTGCGTTGATGATATCGTCCTTGGTGTAGTTGAATCCTCCCATCAGCGCGTAGGTGGAGAATGTCTTCATGTCTGTATAGTCGTAGTGCATCCTCAGTCTGTGCTGGAACTCCGGTCTCAGTCCGGCATTTCCGAGGGACACATACAGAGGATCGGAGTTGTCCGGAACCGGCATCAGCTGCGTGACTGTCGGCTCCTGAGTACGGCCCCAATAGAACAGGCGCAGGAACTCGTTGTCCGAGAAGTTGTAGTCAAATCTAGCCGACGGAGCGAAATTCCATACCGTATAGGATGTATCCCTGGCAGCTCCGAACTCACCCACCGTCCTTGTGGTGGACGGCTCGGCATTGACTCCTATCTGCAGGTTATACTTCTCCTCCTGCTTCATCATGCTCACCTGCATCCTGTGACTCAGGAAAGTATTTCTCATCCGGCTGGAATAATCCTCGATAAGGGCACCGCTGCCGTTGTCGTATGTCATCTTCTCGGAGCGGTACTGCTGCCAGTCGAAACGGTAGGAACCCAGCAGGAAGAAATTCTTGCCCAAAGGCTCGGTATAAGTCAGGTCCGCCGACACCGAGTAGCTGTCATCCGTCTGGTCATAACGCTGGTCTATTGTCTCCGTTCCATTATCGGCAAAAGTAGTGGTCCTGGAATAGTTGGTACCGCTGTAATCATTGTTGGAAAGAGAGTAGTCTACATTGAGGGACAAGGTGCGGCCCTTGGCCTCTCCTATCTTCTGACGCAGGAGCAGGCGGCCGCGCGTCCTCCATGATGTGCCGTCCGACGCAGACTCACTGAGTCCTTCGTTGACCTTGCCGCTCTCTGAATTCTCAGTGGAATATATACTTGACTCATTGTACATGCTCCTGCCGTAGTTGAACCTCGGTCTGAACAGGATGGAGGTCTTGTCGCTGAACTTGTAGTCCAACTCGGCTCCCGCACGGTGACCGTCACTGAAAAAACGGCTGATCTCCGAGTTGTCGGTGAGAAGGCTTGAGCCGTCTCCTAAGAAAGTGGTCCTGCTGCTGCGCTCCTCGACATCCCTTATCGAGCCGTTGTAGAGATAGTTGCCGCCTATCTCGCGGTCCTTGTCCCCGCCGATGTTCATGTTTGCGTTCACTCCGGCCATCCAGGAGGTCATAATACCTCCGCGGTTGCCTCCGAAGCCGCGTCCGCGCATCCCGCCCCCCATCTCGCTGTTCATGTCGTTGAATCCGCGGTTGTTGGTATTGTTGCCGTTGAGGATGAAACTGATCTGATTGTTCTCCGTGAAGCGGCCTATCATACCTGAAGCCTGATAGCGCGCATCATGCTCCTCGGTCTGAAGATCATGTCCTCCTCCGGCAGTGACATTGCCGAACCAGGCCTCCAGCATGCCAGGCTTGATGCTCAGGTCGATGACCTTCTCCTCATTGCCGTCATCGATGCCGGTGAACTCGGCCTGATCGGACTTCTTGTCCACAATCTTGACTTTTTGGATTATCTGGGCGGGAATATTCTTGGAGGCCAGGGACGGATCGTCCAGGAAGAATTCCTTTCCGTCTATCATGATCTTGTTTATCGTCTCCCCCTGGTATGAGATGGCACCGTCACTGCTCACCTCGACTCCCTGCAGCTTCTTGAGCAAGTCCTCCAGGACATCATTGTCGGAGGTCTTGTACGCGGCAGCACTGTACTCTATCGTGTCCTTCTTCACCACTATGGGATTGCCGACGGCAGTGACGACCACGGCGTCGAGCATCTCTATGTTCTCGTACATGTACAGGGTACCGAGGTCATTGGTTCCCCGGCCCACCGTCACGACTCTGGAGACAGGCTTGTACCCCATCAGCTCCGCGACAAGTATGTATTTTCCGGAAGGAACGGGCGATATGACGCCCTTACCGTTCCCGTCAGTCATGGCATAGTACGCACCGGTGGCCGTACCGTCCTTGGAGACATAAACAGTGGCGTACGGAACCGGCTCCGATGCCAGCGAGTCGACAAGCCTTACTATGATGGAATTCCTTTCCTGCGCAGCGGCGCTCAAAGCCGGAATCAGAACCAGGAACAACAAGAGGATGCGTCTATATGCCATTTTACCTATTTTCAAATTTTTTCATGTGAGTTTGACAAACATCTGCCGCGATAGTTTAATCATCTGAGCCTGTCCGGATGGGTCTTTATAAACTTTTTCCAGTCGGTCGAGCTGTCGGTGTCGGAAAAGGGATTGACCAGCTGGTAAAAGTGACACATGGCTATGGCGAGAGCGTCCGTAGCATCCAGGAATCCGGCATGGAGCTCCGTATCGAGCGTACGGGACAATATCAGCGCCACCTGCTCCTTGGACGCCGCTCCCTGTCCTGTGACAGCCATCTTCACCTTGCGGGGAGCGTATTCAAAAATAGGAAGGTTGTGGGCAATAGCCGCTGCAATGGCCGCGCCCTGCGCCCTGCCGAGCTTGAGCATCACCTGGGGATTCTTGCCATAGAACGGAGCCTCCACCGCCACATCGTCAGGGGAGTACCTCTCTATGACCCGGCTGATCTCGGTAAATATGGTGTTGAGCTTCGCGAAATGGTCCTTTTCCTTCCGCAGATCCACCACACCCATGTCCACATAGTGTACCCTGCGCCTGTCTGCAAGAATGACCCCGTAACCAAGAATCATGGTTCCGGGGTCTATTCCTAAGATTATTCTCTGTCCGCCGCCCATCAGTCAATCCTGACAAAACGGGTGTACTCCTGCAGCACTTTCGGGATATTGATACCGTCCGGAGTCTGGTTGTTCTCCAGAATGGCCGCTACTATCCTTGGCAGGGCGAGAGAGCTTCCGTTGAGGGTATGGGCCAGATTGGTCCTGCCCTCGCTGTCCTTGTAACGGAGCTTGAGCCTGTTGGCCTGATACGACTTGAAATTGGAGACGGAGCTGACCTCCAGCCATCTCTGCTGGGCCGCCGAGAACACCTCGAAATCATATGTGACGGCCGATGTAAAGCTCATGTCCCCACCGCAAAGGCGGACTATCCTGTATGGCAGGCCAAGGGAATTGACCAGCCTTTCGACATGGAGAACCATCTCATTGAGCGCCCTTTCGGATGCCTCCGGCAGGGAAAGCTGAACTATCTCCACCTTATCGAACTGATGAAGGCGGTTCAGTCCCCTGACATCCTTGCCGTATGAGCCGGCTTCCCTCCTGAAACAGGGAGTATAGGCCGTCATCTTGACAGGGAAATCGGACTGGGAAAGGATGGTGTCCCTATATATGTTGGTCACGGGAACCTCCGCTGTAGGCACGAGGTAGAACTTGTCCTGAGAGGCGAAATACATCTGCCCCTCCTTGTCCGGCAGCTGGCCCGTAGCGAAAGCCGAAGCCTCGTTGACCATGACCGGAGGCTCTATCTCCATATAGCCCGCCTTGGTATTGAAATCCAGGAAATACTGTATCAGAGACCTCTGCAGCTTTGCTCCGCGTCCCTTGTAGACGGGAAATCCCGCTCCGGTGAGCTTGACCCCGAGGTCGAAGTCGATGATGTCGTATTTTGCGGCAAGCTCCCAGTGAGGAAGCGCGCCGTCCGGCAACTGAGGTATCTCGCCGCCCATACGCACCACCACATTGTCATCCGCGTTCTTCCCGGGAGGCACTATCTCGTCGGGAAGATTGGGAAGCTGCACCAACAGGTCATTCTGGAGCTTCTGGCTCTCCTCCATCCGTACCTCTATCATCCTCGAATGCTCTTTCATCCGGGCGACTTCCTTCTTGGCCGCCTCGGCATCCTCCTTACGGCCCTGCTGCATGAGGCTGCCTATCTCCTTGGCCTTGGCCTTCTGGGCCGACAGGGCCGCGTCCAGTTCTGTCTGGCAGGAGCGCCTTATCCTGTCCTGTTCCAAAATCCGCTCTACTGTCTCCGATGCGTCAAAGTTCTTGACCGCCAGCCTTTCGACCACATACTGAGGATTCTCCCTCAAAAGTTTAAGAGTCAACATCTGTCTATAATTTTTTCCGGATGCAAATATACGCAGAAACCGAGAGCAATGCAAGTTTACTTGCAATTGCCGAGGTGCAACAGTATATGTGGCCGTCAGGCCAAATATATGAATAAAAAATGAGCTGCCTTGACGGGCAGCCCACTTACTTTCATCTCCTATCGGTCATTACTCCGCGCCGGGAGGTACTATCGACACATAGGATTTGTCCTCTCTGGTCTTGCGGAAAGTAACCACTCCGTCTACAAGAGCGTAAAGGGTATGGTCCTTGCCCATGCCTACATTCTTTCCGGGATAGTGCACTGTTCCTCTCTGACGCACGAGGATATTGCCGGCCTTGGCCATCTGGCCGCCGAACAACTTCAGTCCGAGTCGTTTGCTATGTGATTCACGACCGTTCTTGGAACTACCGACACCTTTTTTATGAGCCATAATTAATTCCTCCTGTCAATTAAGCGATCTCTTCGATGAGAATCTGGGTTAAACACTGGCGGTGACCGTTCAGTTTCTGATAGCCTTTACGGCGTCTCTTCTTGAATACCAGAACCTTGTCAGCCTTTACATGATCTACGATGGTGGCCTTTACATTGACTCCCTCCACATAGGGGGTTCCCACCTTGACCGTACCGTTGTCGTCGGTCAGAAGCACTTTGGAGAAATCAACGGAAGCGCCCTTGTCTCCTTCGAGACGGTTCACGAAAATCTTCCTTCCCTTCTCCACCTTGAATTGCTGTCCTGCAATGTCTACAATTGCGTACATTTACTGTAAATAGTTTTAAAGTTAGCGGCAGTAAGCGGTTATTATACTTACAAATAACTCTTATTCAGTAGCTTAGCAACCTATATCAATCTTTTTGGGAGAGCAAAAGTAATACTTTTAATCATTTTTCACAAATTAAAGCTGAAAAAAATACTTTTTTAGTTATTTTTGCTCAGCATTAAAGACAAAGCCATGGAATCCCCGTTCACGCACAACACCATCGCCACCGGCAACAACTTCCTCTCGCGCAAGAAAGAAGTAAGCCAGCTGCTGACAAACATACGCAACGGCGTCCATACCGTAATCTACGAGCCGCCCATGACCGGCAAGCAGTCAGCCGTCTACGCGGCCCTGTCCCAACAGGAAGTCAGACCGGCCGAGATAGACCTGCTGAATATGGTGGAGCCGTCCGGTCTCATGGACCGCCTCGCACAGACAGAGGGACACTCCATTATATATATTAAGAACTTCCAGAATATCCTGCGCTCACCCGACTGGGAAAAGACAGTCTCAGCCATGAGCGGGATGATGCAGAAAGACGGCGGTCCGGTATTCATCATCACCGGTTCCGGCGTCAACGCATGCAGGCATATCTTCGAGGAGCGCAAGATGATGTACCGCCAATACGAGAGAATACATCTCTCCCCCATCGAGGAAAGATCCGTCACCGAGCACATCATCAAGACCTTCCTACGCGTCGGCAGAGTGGTGGAGCAGTCACAGGCCGAGCGCATATACAGCGTGGCTGACGGCCATCCATGGTATATATGGCAGATTGCCAACAGCTGCTTCAACCTCACGAAAGGATATCTGAGCGACAGCCTTCTGAACGAGGCCATCGACACCCTGCTCTATACGCACTCCCTGCGTTTCCAGGAGACGGTTGACGGCCTGAGCCGATACCAGATATACTTCCTGCGGGCCGTATTCGACGGTATATCCAAGGCCAGCTCGACAGAGGTAATAGACAGCTACCGCCTCAATTCCTCCGCCAATGTACACCGCATCAAGGAAGCTCTCTGCAAGAAGGAGGTAATACTCTTCGATGCCGACGATTGTCCGCATATCATAGACCCTGTATTCCGTCTGTGGCTCGAGAGATTCTATTTCAAGGCTGACAACAACGATTCAGAAGCATGAAAAGACTGGCAGTACTCTCCGGCGCAGGAGTCAGCAAGGAGAGCGGCATCAATACCTTCAGGGACTCAGGCGGACTATGGGAGCAGTATCCGGTAGAGGATGTGGCATCCATCGAGGGATGGTACCGCAATCCGGGCCTGGTACTCGACTTCTACAACGCCCGTAGAAAAGACATACAGCATAAGGAACCCAACGAGGCACACAGAATCATCGCCGCCCTTGAGAAAGACTTCAAGGTGACAGTCATCACACAGAACATAGACAACCTCCATGAACGCGCAGGCTCCTCGGACATCATCCACCTGCACGGGGAGATTACAAAAGCCCGCGGAGAACACTCGCTTCAGCCGGTATACGATATCGGCTACAACGACATCCGTCTCGGAGACAAGGACAGCCGCGGCGAGCAGCTGCGGCCGCATATCGTCTGGTTCGGCGAGCCGGTCCCGATGATAGAGAAAGCAGCCGAAGTGGTCTCGCAGTGCGATATCCTGCTTGTCATCGGCACATCCTTAGCGGTATATCCGGCCGCAGGGCTGGTGGGATATGTCCGCAACGGCGTGCCTGTGTACCTTGTGGACCCGGCTCCCATTACACTCGGATACAAGCACTACACCCAGATACAGGATGTGGCGACTGCCGGCATGCGCCGCTTCGCCGACATTGCCCGGAATCTCAAATAACAATCCAAATACTGACACAATGAAAAAAACATCCCTGCTTGACCGCGCTGCCTTCGCAGCTATGCTGCTATGCGCTTTTTTTATGACAGCGGCCTGCCAGAAACCTCAGGAAGAGGAGAAACCCGATGACAATACAGAAGAACCCGTAGTCAATCCCGACGACGAGGATGACGATAATGAGGAGCCGGACACTCCTGTCGTTCCCGACCGTCCGGAGATGACCGGTCTGACTTTTGACATCTCCGTGGAGCCAGGAGTGGTATCCGCCGTGCTCGACATCGTACCTTCCGACCCTGAAGCCCACTACTATGCTCAGGTACTGGACGCGGCATGGTTTACGGAGTACACAGACCAGGCCATGATCGAGTTGATCTGCCAGGACTTCGGAGCCAATCTGTCGGCTGCATGCGTGACCGGTTCCATACTGGATTATCAGGTGACCAACATCATGCCGTCCACAGACTATTTTGTCGTAGCTTTCGGAGTCGACACATCGTACAACACCTACAACTCCCTGATGACCAAAGTCCAATTCAAGACTCTTGACAATCAGCCGACCGAGGCCTACGCGCCCTTCAGCATAGCCGGATACTGGCTCGTCGAGGATCTTGCGGCATACAATCCCGAATACGCCTCCCTGAAGGACAGCGATTCCACTGTAATCGCCGCCATCGATGTGGATTTCAGCGACGAGGCCGTCATGGCCCACTATGTGACCTACATAGGCGACGAGACCGGCTCGGACCCGGAACTGCTTATCCATGAAATACTCTACTACGGCATGACTTTCGGCTACACAATCATGAAAGAGCAGCCGGTCGAACTCATCTACCGTGGATTCGGTTATCCGATGACGGTCTGCACGGTCGCGCTTGACGCTGCCGGCAATTACGGGGAACTCTACCGCACCCTCGTAACCTTTACAGAAGACGGAGTGTCGAAGGACTTCGCGCTATTCGATGAGTATTTTTCCAAAAAATCCGATAAAAGAATAGGAATAAATTAGAAATAAGCTACTTATAAGTATTTCTCAAAGAGTGAGGTAATGACTTGGCAACGGTCGCAAATTCTGTGATATGCGGTGTATTTCTGTCAAACAACTCTTACCTGATGCAAATGTACACAAATAAAGCGGACGAAAAGAAGAATACAGCATTTTTTCTTTCATATGTTTTGCATATAATCCCTGATTTCAAAACGTACCAGCTAGAATAGTTTTACTAATTATTGCGGTCTGCATCGCTTTGCTTATTGTGGTAACTCTTACAGGTAAAAGACTGGAGAAAAGAAAAAAACTATCCTTTTCCCCAGTCTTACTATATGGAAATATACATGATGCTTCAATGGGCATCCACCCTTACTACCCTGAAGCCGACATTGGCATAGCCCTGCGCACCATTTCTCACGTCATCTGATTTTTCGCTGCGGCAATCGTCACGTTTGGAATCCCAACTACCGCCTTTGATAATATACAGACCGTCTTTGTCTGTGGATGAAGTCCATTCCCAACAATTTCCCCAAAAGTCAATGCCGCCACAAGCACCTTTGCTTTGCACGTAAGCATCTACGGCGGTCAGTCCACGTTCTATATGACCGGAGTTCATTGCAACATCCTTGGGCATGTGTCCTGCTGCAAGAACCCACTCTTCTTCGCGTGGTAGGCGATAGGCGTGTTTGGGGTCTTTGGCGGTGAGCCAGTCGCAATAGGCTTCTGCATCCTTGATGGAGATGCCCACGGCAGGATAATTGTCTTTCCCCTTGTCATACACAAATTCAGCATTGAATTCGGCATATTCGGCA
>DXAT01000078.1 GCA_019116965.1 Candidatus Coprenecus pullistercoris | reverse complement strand
CGGCTGTGGGCGTGCTGGCCCATGGCTCGTGGACCTCATGGACATGGAATGGCAACGCCCGCCGCTATGCCCTCTGGGAAGTGGCTCCGGAGGTGCGCTGGTATCTGGGCGATACAAGGCGATGGTATGTGGGCGCAATGTTCAAGGCCGGACAGTTCAACTACAAGTTCTCCGGCACGGGCAGGCAGGGCGACCTTCTGAGCGGCGGCATCACCGGAGGCTACCAGCTGCGGCTGAACAAGGCACTGGCACTTGACTTCACCCTCGGATTAGGCTACCTGAACGCCGATACGGAGAGATACGATGTGATAGACGGAGTGCGGGTGCGCAGCGGCCATGAGACTAAGCACTGGATCGGCCCGATCAACGCCGGAGTTACTTTAGTGTGGAAGTTATTCTAAAGGAAGGAGGACAAGACGATGAGAAAATACAGCATATACAGGACATTCCTTCTGGCGGCAGCCATGTTGCTGGCCGCGACCTCCTGCGTGAAGGACGAGCTTCACGACACGCCCCATCCGGACACCGGCAAGATCACCGTCACCGCCGACTGGAGCGACCGGGGCAATGGTGTGGACATCCCTGCGGAGTGGACAGTAGCGATGGGCGACTATACCGGCACGGAGACCGGAACGACCCATGCGCCGGATTACCTCTTCGAGCCGGGTGACTACACCCTTGCGGCCTACAACACCACCGAGGGCATCACGATAGACGGCACCACCGCCACAATCACGGGCACCCCCGGATGGCTGCTGACCTCCGTGCAGGAGGTGACCGTCGAGGCCGACACCGACTATGAACTGACGGCGGCCATGCACCAGCAGGTGCGGCAGCTCACCCTCGTCCTCGAGCCTACAGGCGATGCCGCCGGGAGGATAAAGAGCATAGAGGGCAGCTTGGGCGGAGCGGCAGGTACATTGGACTTCGCCACCGGAATCTACGGGGCCGCCACTGATGTCGTCCTCCATTTTACCAGGATAGCCGAAGGCGACGATGCCGGGAAGTGGACCGCCACCGTGCGGCTGCTGGGCATCACAGGAGAGCGGCAGACCCTCACTGCGACATTGACCTACACTGACGGCAATCCCCGCCCCTGCCGCCTTGAGAGCGACCTTACCGAAGCCCTGAAGGACTTCAACGCCGACAAGACCATACCCCTGACCCTCTACGGAACCATAGCGGAAACCCCTGATGAGGCCGGAATGACAGCCGGCATCACCGACTGGCGGCCGGGCAACAACGGCGGCGAGGACGTGGACATACATTGAAACAATAATAACAATAATAAATCATGAGAGCAACAACAATCTACCCAGCCGCCGCATTACTGGCCCTGAGCCTTGCGGCCTGCAACAACGAGGAAATCACACCGACACCCGACACCCGCGTCGCCCTGCAGGTGACCAGCGGTATCCAGACCCGAGCCTATGATGCCACCTGGGAGGCCGGCGATGAAATCGGCATCTTCGGGTACACACAGGGAGATGCCCCCGCACAAACATACGCCAATGCGCAGTATGTGACAACGAACGGAAACGGCAGTTTCATTCCTGCACAAGAGGTGAACACTATTTATCTGCCCACCGACAACACCCCCTTGGACTTCGTGGCGTACTATCCTTACACCGCCGGTCTGGAGAACAGTATCTACACCGTGGACGTGACCGACCAAAGCGACCAGAGCGCCATCGACCTCATAGCGGCAGACTGGGAAAGCGCAGACCGCATCAGCTCCAAGGTCAGCTTCAACTTCGTGCACAAACTCTCGAAGATAGTCATCAATCTTGCGCCGGGCATGGGAGTAACCGGAGACGAGCTTGAAGGCATGACCGTGCAGCTGACCGGCCAGAAGACCGCCGCCACTTTCGACGTGACGCAGCCCGACGGCACCGTCAGCATAACTGACCCGGACCAGTCCGAAACCCTGACTCTGAAAGCCAATGCCGAAGGTACTTTCGCCGAAGGCATCCTCCTGCCGAGCGAGAACTTCGACGGCATGACGCTCCATCTGAGACTGGCCGACGGCGGCTTCTTCAACTGGACTTTGAACTATTCCACAGAAGCCGACCAATTCAAAGCGGGGCACAAATACACCTACAACATCACCGTGAACCGCACCGATCTGTACGTAACCTCCACCATCAGCGACTGGACACCCGGCAACGGCGAGGACGGTGAGAACGGCGATGCCTATTAAATGATTTAATCAGAGCGTTCTTTGAAAGATTTGTGTGGGGAGAATACTGATTCTCCTAAAAAGCCTTACCTTTGGGCAATAAATAGTATGGCCTAAAAATAAAAGCTATGACCCCTGTGAGAAAAATTACCGTATCGAATGTAGAAGTGTCCGTCTCCATGCGTCCGGACAGCAATGACTATATCTGCCTGACCGACATGGCTCATTACAAGGACAAGGAAAGGACAAACTACATTATTCAGAACTGGATGCGGTTGCGCAGCACCATTGATTTCCTGGGATTATGGGAAAGTATCAACAACCCACAGTTTAAAAGCATCGAATTCGATGCTTTTAAATCGGAAGCCGGAACAAACAGTTTCACGCTTACGCCAAAGCAATGGACAGAGAGGACGGGAGCCATCGGCCTTATTTCCAAAGCAGGACGATACGGTGGTACGTATGCCCACAAGGATATCGCTTTCGAGTTTGGAACTTGGTTAAGCCCGGAGTTCAAGCTTTATCTCATCAAGGAATACCAACGGCTGAAAGAGGCCGAAAGCCATCCGCTTTTGGGTGAATGGAACGTGAAACGCATCCTGAGCAAAGTGAACTACACCTTGCATACCGATGCCATCCGTGACTTTATCATTCCCCATGTCGGAGATATAGACCAAGGCATTGCATACGCCGACGAAGCCGATTTGCTTAACCTGGCATTGTGGGGTTGCACTGCAAGGCAATGGCGTGAAGCTAATCCGCAATACGCAGAGAAGAATATGAATATCCGTGACATGGCGAGCATCAACGAACTGGTCGTGTTGTCAAACATGGAGTCGTTCAATGCCGAACTTATTAAGCGACAAGTCGCCAAGCATAAACGTTACGAGTTATTGAAGCAGATGGCGGAAAGCCAATTGATGCACTTGAACGCAGTGGATGCAGAGAAGAAGTTCCGGGCTATCTCCAACGACAAGTCATTGCCAGAATAATCATTTCCTCCCCGCACCCATCTTTCAAAAAACGCTCATAAACCAAAAACAATAATTTATGAGCGACATGAAACATTCCTTATTATTATTCGCGGCAGCCGCGCTGACACTGGCGGCATGCACCAACGACGACGAAAACCTGAACGCCGGACCTGTAGCGGCGCAAGTAACTGCAGGCATCGGCGGGGCACAGACCCGCGCGTCCGGCACGACATGGACAGCCGGCGACGCCATCGGCATTTCCACCACAAGCAGTACACTGACACAGTACACCAACATGAAGTACACCACCACCGGCGACGGCAGCTTCACCCATGCCGCGGACCAAGGCGGCGAGGCTTCGGGCATCTTCTTCCAAGACACGGAAGAGGCAACCTTCCGCGCCTACTATCCCTTCGATGAGGACAGCGAGGAAAACACCCTGCCCGGCACGGACGGCGTAATCTCCGATGTCACCACCGTAAACCAAGCGAACCAGTCCGCCTTCGACTTCCTCTTCGCCACGGGAGCCACGGCAAGCAAGCTGTCGCCTACCCTTAGCTTCAACAACGATGTGGCAGCCAACACCAGCTTCACGCACCGCATGACCCGCCTCGTGCTGAACATCGCCACCGATCCCAATTCCGGGCTCTCGGCCTCGGACGTGACGGGCGGCACCTACTACCTGAGCGGCATCAAGCACAGCGGCACGTTCGACACCCGGACAGGCGAAGCCACCGCAACCGGTAACGCCACCAATGACTGGGCCATCACCGCCACGCAGGCTGTCGCCAACAACACAGTCACCTACAGCATGATATTCTACCCACAGAGTGGTGCCTCGCTGACCTTCCGGGCAACGATAGGCGGACAGAACTACACCTGCACGCTTACTCCCGCCCTTGCAGCCGCCACTTCCTATACCTACAACATCACGGTGAAGAAGACCGAGCTTACAGTCAGCGGATGCACCATCACAGAGTGGGGCAATGGCCCAAGCGGAAGCTGCGATGCCAAAATGTAAACCATTATGATTATGAGCAAGACAAGATATATCCTATCAGTATGCGTGCTGGCGGCATTCGCCCTTGCCTCTTGTACGCAGGACGAACTGGCGGAGCAAGGCACGGCGTTGCCCGAAGGCAAGTACCCGATAACGTTCTCCGCCGTGCAGGTCGCGGGAGCGGAACCGCAGACCCGCGTGTCAGAGAACGCCGACGGCACGGGCAGCGTGTGGACGGAGGGCGACAAGATGGAAATCCATTTTAATGAAGAGTTTGGGGATTTTGAGAGTTTTGATATTACCTTGACCGTAGATGCCGACGGCAACGTCATCACCCAGTCACCGCAATTGTATTGGCCGAATACGGGCAACTATACATACTATGGGATGTATTGCAACATCGAGGGAGAAAGCACCACGGGCAATACCGTCACCTTCGGCGACCAGAGCCAAGGCCTTGCATACGTGCTGCTGACAAGCGGGTCTGCCAACTGCCACTCCGGTAACATTGCCCTTACATTCCGTCACGCTTTGAACAAAGTGCGGGTGAAACTCGAAGGCGAGAAGGCGGATGATGTGGCTTCAGTCAGCGTGAAGAATTACACATCCGTTAATATTCTCTCGACGTTTGTGCAGGGCGGGACTGAGGGATATATCAAGATGCGCGAAGTCCCGTCGGGCGACGAAACCTATTGGGAGGCAAACGTGGCGGCGGTTGCGGGTACATACCCGGCACAGATACAAGACTTCCGCCTCTTCCGCGGCGACGGCACGTCTGTGGACTGCAAGCTGGATGCGCCCATTGACCCTAACAGCATTGATGGGGGACAAATGTTCACGGTGACGATAAACGTGAAATCGGCGGTAGTGCAAGACGGAGCGACGCTCACCGAGGCTGGCGACTACACCATGAGCGGCACATACGCCCAAGGCGTCTCCATCAAAGGTGACGGCATCAACCTCACGCTGGACGGTGCGACTATCAACACCTCCGGCATAGGTATCAACGTGCAGGGCGGCAATCCTACGATTAAAGTGTCCGGCACGGAAAACACCATTACTTCCACGGGCAGCGCAGGTATCTATGTGGCGCAGGGCAGCACTGTCACCATTACAGGAGAGAGCAGAGATGACCAGCTAACCGTGACAGGTGCTTACGGCAGTTGCGGCATAGGTGGATATGAAATAATAAACGATGGTGTCCGTTCTTATGTAAATTGCGGAAACATCACCATACGGCAAGTTACCCTATCCGCTTCAAGCAGTAACGGCCAATGGACGGTATCGCCCGGCATCGGAGCCGCTGGGAGTGGCTCATGCGGCATCATTACAATAGACGATGCCATTGTTTATGCGCATGGGGGAAGTGCCCAATATCAATACGCACCCGGAATAGGTGCTGGTGCTCCATACTCAATAGGTACGCCAGTCATTCCCACTGTAGTCATAGAGAATAATTCCATTGTACATGCGTATAGAGGCGGAACCAGTCAGTATAAAACCGATTATATCGGCTGGTCTGGAGATAGTATGGATATGTATGATGCCAATAGCACTTGTAACTTTGGAACGGGTGGTTCAGCTAAGAATAGCACCGTCTATTGCTACACGGGCAATAGCGATACGCCGGATAAGACGCTGGTGTATGATGAAAACGGTGTTGGAACAGAACAACAATAATGCGAGAAATAGATAACCAGATTTACTAACTTAAAACTCATTCTATAAGGAAGGAGAAACAGGGAATGAGGGAAAGACAGAGTAATAAACAATTAAAACTTTTTGAATATGTATCATGACATTAAAATCAGTAAAATCGAGTTGAAGAATGCTTCTGGAACAGTATGTAGCCTTGAGTGCTATTACAAGTTGGGGAAAAACGATAACCCCCACTTAAAGCAGTTTATGTCCGGCAGGCATCATCACTTTACATTTTAGTTGTATTACAACTATTTGGCCGACTGCGTGTTACATTTCTGCAAAAATGTTAAGTGCTGACAAAACGCCTGTTTTGGTCGGAATCCATACCTCCTTACACATCTTCAATTATATAAAACACTTATAATCAGCCGCATACATTTTAACTAAAATGTAAAGTGATAAATAAGATGCCCTTGACGACAGCTGTTCAGCCTTAGCCACTGGGTAAGGTGACAGTCATAGAGGTCAGTTTGCGGATAAGGATTTGCAGTTCTTCTGTCATCCCACCACCCGCAGTCTGTAAATCGCCCGCCTCGCGTAAATTTCTGTGAAATAGCAGAATATGCAAACAAGGCCCTACAGACTGCACTGCACGTAGAAGGATTCCGGTCTTAAAGCACGGTACCCCTTCCGTGAGTCGGAAAGGAGGGATACTGATCTGAAAAATTTGGAGAACTCCAAAATACTTCCTATTTTTGTTTTACAAAAGCATCGCTATACTTTCCTGTATAGTTTAGCCGCTCCAGTAGCGGCTTTTGTTTTTGCCTTTTAATATAAATTTGAGGAAGATATGGGACAGAGGAGAGTAACATTCTACATTGACGGCTTCAACTTCTACTATGGGCTGAGAAGAATGATGAATATAGATAAAAATTGGAGGCGATTCTACTGGATAGACATCGTCAGACTTTTCGAACAATTCTTAGGCCCGGACCAGTTGTTAAATAAAGTTGTTTACTTCACAGCATCTCCCCTTGACCCAGAGAAAAACAGCCGCCAAAGTGCTTTTCTAAATGCCAATACATTATTACATCCGGATAAATTCGAAGTTGTGCGCGGCAAATACATCAAGAAAACAATACAGTGCCCTAACTGCAACACAGCTATCAGCAGGCCGGAAGAGAAAAAGACAGATGTAAATCTGTCCGTAAGAATGATGGGTGACTGCTTTAACGACCTAACAGACATACTTGTTCTTGTCAGTGCAGACTCAGACCTGATACCTCCTTTGGATTTTATACTTCATAACTTCAAAAACAAAAAATTCAAAGTTTATTTTCCTCCTTCAAACAATAGTTTTGATATCAACAACTATATGAAAGCACATAAATCATCTGTCGTCCGCCTGGATGCCAATGCGACAAAATTCAAGAACAGCATCATGCCTGACACCGTTGCCGCAGGAAACAAAAATTACACAATCCCTGATAAGTGGAAATAACATCACATTAATGAAAATAGGACTTTTTATCCCCTGCTTCGTCAACGCCGTGTACCCGTCGGTAGGCGTGGCATCGTACAAGCTGCTGAAAGCGCTGGGGCTCGACGTGGACTATCCCCTCGGGCAGACCTGCTGCGGACAGCCTATGGCCAACGGCGGATTCGAGAAGGATGCCGCTCCCCTGGCCCGCCGCATGGAGGAACTTTTCAGCGGCTATGACTATGTGGTAGGACCTTCCGGAAGCTGCGTGGCCTTCGTCAAGGAGCATTATCCCGACATCCTGCACAAGGATGCCCACGAATGCCTCGGCAGCCGCATCTACGAGATCTGCGAGTTCATCCACGATGTGGTGCGGCCCTCGGAGCTGCCCATGGCGTATTTTCCCCACAAGGTCAGCATACACAACAGCTGCCACGGACAGCGGCTGCTCGGACTGGCATCGCCCTCGGAGCTGAACGTCCCGCATTATTCCAAGCTCAGGGACCTGTTGTCCCTCGTGCGCGGTGCGGAGGTTTTCGAGCCCTCCCGGGTGGACGAGTGCTGCGGCTTCGGCGGCATGTTCTCCATAGAGGAACCGGCCGTCTCCGCCTGCATGGGTGCCGACAAGGTCCGCGACCATATTTCCACCGGCGCCGAATACATCACCGGAGCCGACTCCTCCTGCCTGATGCACATGGAGGGCATCATCAAGCGGCAGAAACTTCCCATAAAGACCATTCACATAGTAGAGATCATGGCCTCGGGCCTGTAACATTCCGAACAAGACATGAGCACACATTCCAAAGCCGCCGAGGCATTCATAGCCGACTCAGAGCGCACCGCATGGCACAACCAGGCCCTGTGGTTCGTCCGGGAGAAGCGCGACCGCATGGCCCGGTCAGTCCCCGAGTGGGAGGCCCTGCGTGATGCGGCCGCCCGCACCAAGATGCACACCATCACCCACCTCGCCCACTACCTCGAGATGTTCGAGCGCAATGCCGTGGCCAACGGTATCCACGTACACTGGGCCAAGGACGCTCAGGAACACAACGAGACAGTCTACAGGATACTCAGCGAGCACGGAGCCAGACACCTGATCAAGAGCAAGTCCATGCTCTCCGAGGAATGCGGCCTGACCCCCTATCTCGAAGAGCGCGGCATCGAGGCCGTAGAGAGCGACCTCGGCGAACGCATCATGCAGCTGATGCACCGCCCGCCCAGCCACATTGTCCTGCCGGCCATCCACGTCAAGCGGGAGGAAGTCGGCGAGCTGTTCGAGCGCGAACTGGGTACAGAGCACGGCAACAGCGACCCGACCTACCTCACCCATGCCGCCAGAAAGCACCTGCGGGAGAAATTCCTGCACGCCGACGCCGCCATGACCGGAGTCAACTTCGCCGTGGCCTCCTCGGGCGCATTCACAGTCTGCACCAACGAGGGCAACGCCGACATGGGCACCTCATTCCCCAAGCTCCACATCGCCATCATGGGCCTCGAGAAGGTCATCCCCGATTACGACGCTCTCGCCCTGTACACCCGCCTGCTCGCCCGCTCCGCCACCGGACAGCATTCCACCACCTACACCACACACTACAAGCGTCCGGTCGAGGGCCAGGAGATCCACGTCATCATCGTAGACAACGGCCGCAGCCGCATCCTCGCCAACCCGGCCCACCTCAACATGCTCCGCTGCCTGCGCTGCGGTTCCTGCATGAACACCTGCCCCGTCTACCGCCGCTCCGGAGGCTACTCCTACTCGTACTTCATCCCCGGCCCGCTCGGCATCAACCTCGGTATGCTCGCCTCCCCCAAGCTCTACAGCGGCAATGTCTCCGCCTGCAGCCTCTGCATGTCCTGTTCCAATGTCTGCCCCGTCAAGATCGACCTCGGCGAACAGATCTACCTCTGGCGGCAGCAGCTCGACTCCCTCGGGCTGGCCAACCACGTCAAGAAAGGCATTGTCAAGGTGCTCAACACCGCCCTCCGCAACCCCGGCATGTTCCATTTCTGCGTCAGGGCCGGACGCCTCGGAGAGAAAATCGCTCCGCGCGGTCTGCTGTACTGCGGGGCCAATGCCTGGGGACGCGACCGCGAGCTGCCGGAGTTCACGTCCCGCACATTTGAAAAAATATGGAAGGAGGAACTGAAAAATGAACAGTAAGGATACAATACTCGAGGCCCTCAGGGCCAATAGCCCCGCACCCCTGGAAAGAGGGCCGCTGGGATTCACCCCCATGACATTCGAGGACCCTCTAGCGGAGTTCCGGGAGCGGGTCGTGAAGGCCGCCGCTGCCCGCTGCTTCCTGCTGGAGGAAGGCCGGTCTGCTGCCGACGCAGTAGCCGAGATTGTCCGCCGGACATACCCGGACGCCAGGCGGATAGCCTCCAACCTGCCCGAAGCCGCTGCCTGCGCCACCTTCAACCCAGACGAACTGGAAGACCCCCGCAGCCTGGCCGGCACAGATGTCGCCATCGTCCGCGGAGCCTTCGGAGTCGCCGAGAACGGCGCCGTATGGATTCCCCGGACATTCCGCCACAAAGCCCTGCTGTTCATTCCAGAGGCCCTGGTCATCCTCCTGGACCGCACCCAGATCGTATGCACCATGCACGAGGCCTACTCCCGGGAAGACTTCGACACCTACGACTTCGGCAGCTTCATCGCCGGCCCCTCCAAGACCGCCGACATCGAGCAGGCCCTCGTCATCGGCGCCCACGGTCCCCGCGACGTCTCCGTCATCCTCCTATAGTCAGATGTCGAGGGTGAGTTCGACGGGACAATGGTCAGAGCCGAATATCTCGTTGTGGATGGCGGCACCGAGGAGATTGGGCTGCAGACGGTTGGATACAAGGAAATAGTCGATGCGCCACCCGGCGTTCTTCTCGCGGGCCTTGAAACGGTAGGACCACCAGGAGTAGGCCCCCTCGGTGTCGGGGTAGAAATGGCGGAAGGTATCGGTGAATCCGGCGGCGAGCAGATCGGAGAACTTGCCGCGCTCCTGGTCGGTGAATCCGGCATTCATGCGGTTGGTCTTAGGGTTCTTCAGGTCGATTTCCTTGTGGGCTACATTCAGGTCGCCGCAGACAATGACGGGCTTGACGGCATCCAGGCGCAGCAGGTAGGCGCGGAACTCGTCCTCCCAGGTCATGCGGTAGTCCAGCCGCCGCAGCTCATCCTGCGAGTTGGGCGTATAAACCGTTACCAGATAGAACTCCGGCATCTCGAGGGTGATCACGCGGCCCTCGGTATCGTGCTCCTCCAGCCCGAGTCCGTAAGTGACCGACAGCGGCTCATGGCGCGAGAATATGGCCGTACCCGAATAGCCTTTTTTCTGAGCGTAGTTCCAGTACGAGCGATAGCCCTCGAATGCCAGGTCCAGCTGCCCCTCCTGCATCTTGGTCTCCTGCAGGCAGAAAAAGTCCGCGTCGAGTGCCCGGAAAGAGTCCTCGAAACCCTTGCCGCAGCAGGCCCTCAGGCCGTTCACATTCCATGAGATGAATTTCATATCCTATTCATAAAAAAGGGACAGCCGTATAAAGCCATCCCTATACTCTAACATTCTAATCTATATCAGCATGCCATAATACCGTTTGCCTTCAGGCATGCAACTACCGCAACTGCTGCAAACACCAGGAAAATCAGCGTAGCAACGATATAGGAAATCACTTTGAGCCTGCCGATCCACACATTGTTGTTCCATCCTAAAGTGTGGAACGCACTCCAGAAACCGTGGGTGAGGTGCATCCACAGAGCCACGAACCATACTATATACAGAGCTGTCACCCACCATGTTCCGAAAGTGTCCTCAAGAAGCTGGTAGGGATTGTCCGTAGGCTCAACACCCTTGAACTCCAGCAACTGCATGTCTGCCCAGAAATGAGTCAGGTGGAAGGCGAGCACACCCAATACTATGATACCGAGAACAAGCATGTTCTTCGCCGCCCAATTGTCCGTCTTGCTCTTGTTGGCCACAGCATAACGGTTGGTTCCACGGGCCTTGTAATTGGTCCAGGAAAGATAAAGCGCATATATGATATGAATGATGAATCCTGCTGCAAGGATGGGAACCATCACCGTGACAATAGGCAATGCCATAAATTCACATCCGGCGTTGAACGCTTCAGGACTGATCAGTGACAAGCCGTTGATGGTGGCGTGAAGCAGTAGGAAAATGATCAGGAATATTCCTGTTACACTCATTATAAGTTTCTTCCCGATGGATGAAGTAAAAATATTAGCCATTGTGTGTTGTTGTTTTTTGTTTTTCGCGGCAAAGATAAGATATTGTTTTGAATTTTCAACAAGACAAGTCTTACTTTCTGTTAATGGCTTTCCTCATCGGCATCGCATTGTCCAATGCAATATTCTTCAGAGATAAAACCTTAGGCATTGTCGTCTCCACATAATTCGCCCTGTTCCGCATACTGGCGGGAGCCATTGCCGGAGCATAGCCGCCTACAATCGCGTTGTAGTATTCGTCGAACAGAACATAATCGGAAGATTTGCCGCTCTCAGGAAATTCCACCACTTCCATGTACATGTCACCGTAATTGCCGGCCTCGTCCATACCGATGGCACATACAGTGGTCGGTTCTGAGTCAAAAGCCACATATAGTACAGAGGTGCCGGGTCTCCGGCATTGGCCTGATCTCCCTGGGTCAATGTAGCAAAAATCGCAGCAATAGGCTGACAGGCCCATTCCTTATAACAAAACGAGCCGGCGGACATTAACATCACCGGCTCATTTCTTATCATCAGAAACGGAATACTATTCTTCAGGAATCTGAAAAGTAACCGGACCTGTGTAGGTAGTGGTTATCGCATACCCGTTCATATCGGACAGCTTCACATCGATAGTGTAGTCTCCGTTGCTTTCCTTGGTGACAGTCACAGTGCCGGAGTCGACTGTAGCGTCAATAGAATACGAATCCTTCTCGTAATAATAGCTGCCCTCAAGGTATTCCGTCTCCGCATCCCGCCATCCTCTTACGACTGTGCCCGCCGCCATGGTTGACCTTACCTCGTAGACCCCCTCCATGCTGTCGGGCAGATTGCCTTTGCTGTCAGTCTGAAGGAACAATCCCAGACGGGTCTCTTGTCCGTAGTATGTCGATTCAGCCTGAATCGCCAAAAAGACAGTAGCGGCATTGTCATCAAACTGTGTAAGTCCCTCTTCCCAGTATGCGCCGGTGGCTTCAAAGCTGACATCTCCGGTGAGGCGGGAAAACGGCTCCCCAAGCTCGGGGTCGGGAACATATTCCTCATATGTCAGATTATAGGTAGTCACATCAGTAGTGATGACTCCTGCGTAGTACCCGAAGACATATACTACATAATCCCCGGAACCGTATATGTCAAATGTCTCATAGAAATTGCGCTGTCCTGTCCCTGAGCAGAGCAGAACATCCAGCCATGCGGCATTGACTTCCACATACTCCTCGGCAAGGGCCAGCGGAGACCCGTACTGTTCAAATGCCTCTTTGGTCACCATATGGAACAGATAAGGGTCATCATTTGACGGCTCTACTTTTACAATGGTCTCGCTGGGTGAGTCACTGTATCTGGACACGGTGAAAGTGTTGTCGGACATCTCTACTTCTCCCGTTGTGTACATCTCAGACATGGCGACCTCAGTGGTCAGCGAAGCGGACATATCTACTCCAAAAGCCATGCAGTACAGGTCTGTCCGCTGATTGTATCCGTCAAAGACAACGGTATCCCTTCCGATCACTGTCTGGTCATTGTACAAAGCCTCGAACGACTCGTAGCCATAATCAGCAAAAGAGCCAGTCCATAACTCCACCGTAGCAAGTGCCGCGGCGGTCATGTCGCTCATGTATTTCCCCTCGTAAACTGTCCGTGGAATGATTGTCCAAAAATACCTGAGACCGGGATCCTTTGGCGTAACCGCAACTTCTATGGAAGAAGGGGTGGCCGCCAGCAATTCAAATGTGAAGTCCGCACTGACAACTGTCGCGGTGGTATCCTCCTGTCCCGGACCGTCCGGGTCCGGTGTCACGGGAGTATTTTTCTGGCAGGAAACGGCTGCGACAAAGAGAGCAACACAGCCAAAAATTAAAAATTTTTTCATAAGGGTAATATATTTAGTAAATTTGATGCAAAAATATATTTTAAAAATGTTAAAAATGTTGTAGTACTACTATTTTTTACACTATCTATGAGTATCAATCCTGATTTCAAAAAAGAGATTCAGCACTACAGCACATTCATTCCTCCTGACGATGTAATGGACTTGCTTTCGGATGCAGCGGAAGAGGTCAGGCTGAAACCTAAGGAAATACTTATCCGTTACGGACAGTGCGATCCCAGTCTCTATATCGTCAAGGACGGCATTCTGCAGTTCCTCTACTTTGACGGAGAAAAAGAAACCACTTTCGGATTCGCTTTTGCCCCCACTATTCTATGCGCCCCCCACTGCATGTATGGGCATGAGCCTTCTGTGATGCAGATTGAGGCCTGCAAGATAGCCACCACCTTACTGCGGATACCTGAAAACAGATTCTACTCCATCATGCAGTCCTCACACGAATTCGCTCAATGGATGTTCAACATCGCGTTGGGACAGTTCTATTACTCAGAGACAAAACTCACGATGATCAGCGGTCATGCTGTAGAGAAATACCGCAATCTGCTCAAGATCCGCCCGGATATCGTCAAAGCCATATCCTCAAGGAGACTGGCGTCATATTTAGGAGTGACACCGTCATGGCTGTGCAAACTCAGAAAAAAAATGCTCTATGAATAAACTGCCTTCCAAACCTTTTATAATAGCGGGGCCGTGCGGAGTGGAGAGCCCGGAGCAGATAACGGCGGCAGCTGAGGGCATAAGCAAGACTGGCGTCACGATGCTGCGCGGAGGCCTCTGGAAGCCCCGTACCCATCCCGGCTGCTTCGAGGGAGTCGGAGAGACCGGCGCCCGGTGGCTCCGCGATGCGGGCAGGG
>DXAT01000077.1 GCA_019116965.1 Candidatus Coprenecus pullistercoris | reverse complement strand
ATGTATCCGGCTGCGTACCAGCTGTCAGGGATGATCTGATGTCCGAAGAGACAGCCGGAGCCGAGCAGCTCGCGGAAGAAGGCCAGCACGACGAGTATCATACCGTAGCCGAGACCGTTGGCGATACCGTCCACAAATGAGGGCCATGGCTTGTTGCCGAGGGCGAATGCCTCGATACGTCCCATGACGATACAGTTGGTGATGATAAGACCGACGTATACGGAGAGCTGCTTGCTGACCTCGTAGGCGAAGGCCTTGAGGAACTGGTCGATGAGAATCACGAACAGGGATACGAGCACCAGCTGTACGATGATACGGATACGGTTGGGAATCGTATTCCTGAGAAGTGACGCGAACAAGCTTGAGAATCCGGTTACGAGGGTAACCGAGAGAGCCATTACGCAGGCAGGCTCAAGCTTTACGGTAACTGCCAGCGAAGAGCAGATACCCAAGACTAAGACCGTTACCGGGTTGGCCTTGAAAAACGGGTTTTTATAGATTTCCTTCTTCATGATTGTCCACAGTATTGGTTGTTGAATCTGCGGCTGCCTGAGCCTGTGCTTTGGCGGCCAGTTGTTTTTCAAAATAGGGTTCATAATCCACAAGCCACTGCCTGATGGCGTTCTCCAGTGCGCGGCTGGTGATTGTTCCGCCGGAGATGGCATCCACTCCGTGCATGTCGCCTTCAGGAGCTCCGCCTTTTATGACGGAGATCGAGACTACGTTGTCTCCTTCAAAGATGGTCTTGCCGGCGAACTGGTTGCTGAAGTGCGGTGTGGCTATCTCGGCTCCCAGACCCGGAGTCTCGCCCTTGTGGAGGAATGTGGCTCCGTATACGGTGTTGTAGTCGTCCTTAAGGGAGACGTAGCCCCAGATAGGACCCCACAGACCTGCTCCGTAGATGGGGAATATCTCGACTCTGCTGCCGTCGTCCAGAGTGCAGACGAATACGGGGAGGGTGAGCTTCGATACATCGGGATTGGCCTGCTTCATGATGTCATACTGGGATTTCAGACCGGAGGCGAGAGCCATGGGAAATGCCTCTCCATCGACTTTCTCACCTTTGATATTCACCAGATAGGAGTCCTTGATGTAGTTGTTGTATTCTTTTTCGATATAGTTGTTCTTGTCCTTTGCCTGGTCGGCTTCCTGAGCCAGATTGACTGAATACAGGATGCTCTGGCGTGTCTCTGTGGCTACATTGGCGTTCTGCCTTTCACTCAGGGATACGGACACGAAAGCCAGGACAGCTGCCACTACCACCACCAGTATGATGGAGTAGATGATCGTGTATGTATTACTGTTGGTATTCATAGTGCGGTATCTTATTGATTGATTTGTGCCCTTTTGAGACGGTTCTTGATGTTCCTCTGCACTACACAGTAGTCAATCAGCGGAGCGAATGTGTTCATAAGCAGGATCGAGAGCATCATTCCCTCGGGATATCCGGGGTTGAACACCCTGAGGATGATGGTAAAGGCTCCGATCAGGAAACCGTAAATCCACTTGCCTGTCTCTGTCTGCGCAGATGTTACGGGGTCAGTAGCCATGAATACTGCTCCGAAGGCGAATCCGCCCATAATCAGGTGCTCCCATGCGGGGAGGGCGAGATATGAGGTGGGATCGGGAGCGATGGCATTGCAGAGATAACCTATTGCAAGACCGCCGATAACGGTGGACAGCATGATTTTCCAGCTTGCCACACCGGTGAAGATCAGTATAGCCGCACCGATGAGAATGGCGATTGTGGAAGTCTCGCCGGGACATCCGGGTATGAGACCGATGAACATATTGAGGATACTGTCGCTGCCGTTGGCCATTGTGGGGAAATTACCTACGGCTGCCTCTGCAAGAGGAGTCGCACCGGAATATCCGTCCACTCCTGCAACCCAGACTTTGTCACCTGACATGTGGGAAGGGTATGCGAAGAAGAGGAAGGCCCTGGCAATCAGCGCGGGGTTCCAGATATTCATTCCGGTACCTCCGAATACCTCCTTGCCGATGATGACTGCGAAAGCCACTGCGAGGGCGAGTATCCAAAGAGGAATGTTAATCGGGACGATAAGGGGAATAATCATACCTGTTACCAGGTAGCCCTCATTGACCTCATGACCGCGGATCTGGGCCGATGCGAACTCTATGGCCAGACCTACGATATATGATACGAGGTAGAGGGGAAGTATCTTGAGGAATCCGTACCATACCATCTGCCAGAAGCCCATGTCTGTGCCCGCTGCGAGATTGTGCTGGTAACCGATGTTATAGATACCGAAGAGCAGTGTGGGAATCAGAGCGACCACCACGATGATCATGACTCTCTTGAGGTCGTTGCAGTCCCTGACATGCGATCCCCTTTTGGTTACTGTGGCGGGGACTTTCAGGAATGACTGGAAAGCCTCTATGGTCGAGTCGAATATTGAACCTTTTTTCTCTTTGTTTGCCATATTCTTATGCCATTTCTTTAATCATGATGTCAATACCCTTGGACACGATAGCCTGAATGTCTATCTTGGAGGGATCGATGTACTCGCAGAGGGCGAAGTCCTCCTCGACCACCTCGTAGATGCCGAGCTGCTCCATCTTATCGATGTCTTCGGCGAGGATGGCCTTGAGCAGGTATACCGGATATATGTTCATCGGGAATACCTTGGCGTATTTGTTGGTCATCACGAAAGCCCTTACGCCTCCGTTGAGATTGGTGTCCATCTTGTACCTCTTCTTGGGAGTAAGCCAGGAGAAATAGGTGGATGCGAAACTGAACTTCTTGGGCCTGAGTATCTTCGCCCAACCGAAAGTCTCATTGTATGTGCCTTCCGTGATGATGCTGATGCAGTCATCGAAAAATCCGAGATAACCGTCCTTGCCGACATTGGCCCCGGTGAGAATATTGCCGCTGATATACCGCAGGTCGCATCCTTTCTGGAGCTTCTCGATGTTGTCGTTGGTCATGTCCGTGATGTAGCTGAGGCACATGCCGCTGATGCATTTCACATAGCCGGGAGTGCTTACGCGTGGACCGCCTACTGCGACAGTCTTGCGCATGTCCACCTTGCCTGTGGCGAAGAAGCGGCCGATGATAGCCAGCAGCTGGAGATTGACGGTCCAGACGATGTCGCCTTTGTTGATGGGGCAGACATGGTTAATCTGCACACCTACATTGCCGGCGGGGTGAGGTCCGTCAAATGTGTGGAACTCGACTCCGCTCAGCTTGTGGAACGGAGAGCATGCACGGGTCTTTGCATTGAGCCCGAAATGAATCTTCGGTGCTACTTTAGAGAGTACATTGACGGCTGTCTGGATGTTCTCAACCTCGTCCTTGAGGATGTAATCGTAGTCCGCAGCCAAAGGGGCTGAGTCGAATCCGGAGATGTAGAGCGCTTTGGGACGTACTTCCGGATTGGGGATGATGCCGTAGGGACGCTGCTTGATGCAGGGCCACAGTCCGCTCTCAAGGAGAAGGCAGATGACCTGTTCTGCAGTTATGTCCTCAGGCTTGGGAAGATCGAACTTGGCGTATTCCGTCTCGGAATCCGCCTTGACTCTTACTTCGAGAAGCTTTCTCTTCTCGCCTCTGATAATTCCACAGACAGTGCCGCTTACCGGAGATGTGAATCTCACTTCGGGTCTCTTTTTATCGAAGAAAAGGACGGATCCGGCCTTTACGGCGTCTCCTTCCTTGACTGCGAGCTTGGGTATGAGTCCCCTGAAATCGGTGGGTTTCACAGCCACTGTCTCTGAAATTATACTTTTAAGGATCCTGGCCTCAGGCACTCCCTCTACGGGTATGTCCAGGCCTTGTTTCAATTTTATATAGTCAACCATATCCTTATTATATAATAACAAAAATTTGGCTGCAAATATAGATAAAACTTTTGTAGATTTGTGCTCCAATTTAAAAAGAATGTGAAATGAATTTGTCGGGTTTGAATAGTGTTCAGCAAGAGGCAGTTAAGTGTGTGAACGGAGCGTCGATTATTATCGCCGGAGCCGGTTCCGGGAAAACTCGTGTGCTTACATGGAAGATTGCGGCCATAATCGAGAGCGGAATCGAGCCGTCATCCATAATGGCTCTGACTTTTACCAACAAGGCTGCCAAGGAGATGAAGGAGCGTGTGGCCGCGATAGTGGGCCGGGACAAGGCCCGCCGTCTGTGGATGGGAACATTCCATTCCATATTCGCGCGCATTCTCAGGGACAATGCTGAGCTTCTCGGGTTTCCTAAGGCATTTACAATATATGACGCTTCAGATGCCAGGAATGCCATAAAGGTATGTATCAGGGAACTGGGGCTCGACGACAAGGTCTATAAGCCTGGTGAGGTGCTCTCGCGCATATCTACGGCCAAGAACTATCTGGTTACGGCTGCGGACTATATGAACAACCACGAGGCGATACGCAAGGACACCCAGATGCATAAGGGGCGGATATGCGATGTGTATAGGCTTTATGCAGAGAAATGCAAGGCCGAAGGTGTCATGGACTTCGATGATATCCTGCTGTACACCAATATCCTGTTGATGAAACATCCTGAGGTGGCCGATCATCTGCGTTCCGTGGTCTCCCATATTCTGGTGGACGAGTATCAGGATACCAATATGGCCCAGTACCGGATAGTCAATATTCTTGCCAGGCAAGGCCGCAACATAACCGTTGTGGGAGACGACTCGCAGAGTATCTATGCTTTCCGTGGAGCCAGGATTCAGAATATCCTCAATTTCAAACGGGATTATCCCGAAGCTAAGGAGTTCCGTCTGGAGCAGAATTACCGGTCTACTCAGACTATAGTCAATGCTGCCAATTCGGTGATAGAGCACAACAGCAACCGTCTGAAGAAAAAATGTTTCTCAGAGGGAGACAAGGGTGAGAAGATAGAGCTGATACGAGCGTACGATGACAGGGAGGAGGCGGCCTCCATCGTCTCGTCCATCATGAGGAGGATATATTCCACGAAGGCCTCGTATGATTCATTTTCGATACTCTACCGCGTCAATTCCCAGTCCAGGGTACTGGAGGAGGCTCTCCGCAAGAAAAATATACCTTATATTATATACGCCGGGCATTCGTTCTATGAGCGCAAGGAGGTCAAGGATATGCTGGCCTACCTGAGGCTGGTGCTCAATCATAGTGACAACGAGGCTTTCCGCCGTGTGGTAAATCTGCCGGCCAGGGGCATTGGGCAGACTTCAATGGCCAGGTTGTCGGAGGCAGCGTCCGCATCGGGGATGTCGTTGTGGGAGATGTGCTCGAGTCCGGAACTGGCTCGCTGGGACATCAAGGAGGCTGCCGCCGTCAAGTTGCGGATGTTCGCGGATATGATAGACAGCTTCAAGGCCAGGATATGGGCGGACGACGCATATACTTTGGCGGTGGCGATAGCTGAGGGTTCCGGACTGCTGCCGTCCCTGAGGAATGATCTTTCGGTGGAGGGAATGTCCGCTCTCGGCAATGTGACCGAGCTGCTTAACGGAGTTCAGGAATTTGTGACTGCAGAAGTGGAGGCGGCGGAGCAGATGGGTGAGTACGGCAAGATACCTACTTTGGAGGCTTATATGGAGAATGTGGCCCTGCTTACCGATGCCGACAAGGCTGAGGATGAGGATGAGAACAACCGGGTCAGGCTGATGACCGTTCACGCATCAAAGGGTCTGGAGTTTCCGTATGTGTATATAGCCGGGATGGAGGAGAATCTGTTCCCGTCATCCATGTCCTCTACAGCTGAGAATGTGGAGGAGGAGCGCCGTCTGTTCTATGTGGCGCTGACCAGGGCGGAAAAGGCGGTCTCGCTGTCATATGCAGGCAGCCGTTTCCTCAACGGCAAGACATCGGCCAGCCGTCCCAGCCGTTTTCTCAAGGAGATAGATCCAAGATACCTGGACGGAACAGTAGAGGATTTCTCCTCGGTAGGAGGAGATGACTACGGGGATGACGACAGCGGCTGGAACGGTTGGCGGCAACATCGTAGTCAGCCTCAGATCCGTAATCAGGCGCAAGTCCGGCAGGAAACAGTCAGTGTCAGATCAGATATGTCCAGGTTCAGGCCGGTAGAGAAAGCCAGGACTTTCTCCGGACCAGTCGTCGGGTCGGTGGTTTCAGGTGACAAGGTGCGGCATGACAGATTCGGTGTCGGCGAAGTGCTGTCAGTGTCAGGTTCCGGTTCAGATGTGAAGGCTGTTGTCAGGTTTGACGCAGCCGGAGAGAAGACTTTGCTGCTGAAGTTCGCCAGATTGCAAAAAGTAT
>DXAT01000076.1 GCA_019116965.1 Candidatus Coprenecus pullistercoris | reverse complement strand
TAGCCCTGGCCGGTCTTGACGAGGGTGCCCTGTGCGACGAGCTGGGAGACGGCCCTGGAGAGGGACGGACGGGCTACGCCGAGGATGAAGGCGGTCTCCTGCAGGTTGGTGATGGGCCCGTTGCTCTCGATATAGCTTACGATGCGGGAAGAGAGGGTCTGCAGGGCAAATTCCACCAGCCTGTTGCTCAAGAACATACTGTGGTCGGAGATGACTCTCAGGTAGTTCTGCATCACTCTCTGGTCGGCTTTCAGGATGCGCAGCATGGCTTCCCGGCTTATGAGCCGGATGCTGCAGTCCGAGGCCGCAATGATGGTGACGGGGAAAATTCCCTCGGTGCTGAACAGGAATGCCGATGCAAGCACTTCCGGTGCGCTCAGGGTGTCCAGAGTGAATTCTTTGCCCTCCTCGCTGACCATCCTGGCGTATGCGCTGCCGCTACACAGCAGGTAAAGCTGCTTGCAGACATAGCCCTGAAGGGCGATGATGTCACCTTTGGCATAAAGTCTGTGTCTTGCGGGATTCTCCTGCAGGATGTTGTCTATTAGTTCTTTATCTCCTCCGGAAAAGAGCGGGAGGCTGTAAATGTCGCAATCCATGTCAAGTTTCAGTCGGCTTCACGGCGGGTGTAACATATGTTACGGGAAATGGCTGCAGACCGGAATATTTTTGCACCCGTTATGAAAAGTTATGCGAATATACTAATTATTCCGGCTCTTGTGACGCTGCTGCTGTCGTGTTCTGCGGAAGATCGGCCCCGTCCGTCGGAAGAGCCGTGCGGAGACAGGCTCGCTGTGGGCCTGCGGTATTATGAGTTCGGTGACGGCACCACCCGCACCAAGGCGGCCGCAGTGGCTGACTACGACAGGGTGGAACTGCTGGTGGCGGATGATGCCGGTGCTATAGTCGGCAATGTCAAGGTGTACTATGAGAAACGCGATGCCTCTGTATACATAGAGGGAATCCGGCCCGGGGACTACCGTCTTATGGTAGCCGGGGTTAGAGGAGACGCTGACAGGGACGGGGTGAGTTTCGCTCATGTCGGCAGTGTCTCCGATGTGTGGATAAGTTTCCCGGAGGGCGGAGTCGTCGGGTCGGAGTATTTCTATTCCTCTACGGCTTTTTCTGTCTGGCCTCAGGACAGCCCTGACGGAGTGGTGATGGTGTCCGACTTGCCGGAGACCATTACGCAGGAAAGGATAATCGGCCGGCTGGACCTGACTCTCAATTTCCGCAATCAGTATACTGAATGGGCATTGCTTTCTGCTGTGGCGGTTTTGGAGTCTCCCGCGTTCTATACCGGCCTGACTGTGGACGGAACTTTTGCAGGAACTACGGACGGTCGGGCGGTGACGCTGGACCTGATGGCCGGCCGGAGCTATTTCATGGTGCCCACAGTGGAAGGTGGAGGCTCTGCAGGACAGGTGGAGACGGTCTCGCGCACATATGTCGGGGAGACTGTCCGAAGAGAATACGGCTTTACAGTGGAGGCCGTCAGGACCAACCATATAACATCCGTGTCGGTGGACCCTGAACATCCGGATGACGGTAGCGGAACGATGTTCATCACCGACAAGGCGTATGCGGCGGGCGGACACGGCCTTATCCTTCAGGATGACGAGCCGTACAGTATCTATACGGACAAGACCCTGCGCAACTTCAACACGGCTCGGCCGCTTCAGGTCTCGGTGACAGGCGATGAACTGCTGAGTGTACGCTTCTATTCGCCGAAACCGTTGGAAGATGTGCTGATACGCGCCCGTATATCGTCTGTCGGGAACGAGTATGTGGACCTGGCTTATTTTGACAGCATCCCGGCCTTTGCGGATTTCTACGGAGAGATTCCGGCCCTGTCCGCCCCCGGTGTATACCGCACCGAATCGGGCAGGATACTTGAGCTGCCTCAGCTGACGGCGGTCCAGCTGTCCGATGCTGAATTCAGGATAGTGTCCGGCGATCCGTACTGGGACAAGCTGAGCAGGATCGAGCACGGCTGGAACATACGCTTCGACCTCTTCGGCGGCGACCCGACCCAGGCGGACGGCAAGCCTCAGGGCAACTGGATGGGCATAAGGCCGGTGCATTGCCGAGAGGCCGTGGCTTTCTTCCTCAATTTCACCTATATGATAGACATGCCGGAGCATGAGGAGATACTCCGGGCGAATCAGGACCGGCTCTACGGTAACGGCGGTGTGGACGACAAGGTGCCGGTGGAGACTGTGCTGGCCCAGATGAGGCAGCAGCGCACCATCAATGTCGGACTGGTCTATCCCGGCAACGGAGTAGTAGGACTCGGAGGCGGCAGTACCTTCGGGGCCTGGCAGGCCGGCTGGCTGGAACATTACACCTCCGCTTATGCCTGTGAGGTCATGTTTCACGAGCTCGGGCATGTGATGGGTTACAGTCACAGCAGTTCCTTTACCTACGGGCCGTGGGCTCAGGAACTTATGAACAATTTTTATATCAATCACCTTTCGGAGATGCCGGTTGAGTCTCCCCATTGGCTCAACAGCAAGGCCAATCCGAGCATATATCAATAGCGATGAGAAAGTATATCTGTGCAACAGTAACGGCGGCCATATTGCTCCACGGATGCTCTCCGATGGACGAGGCTGTGCGGGCAGAGCGGCTGGAAACCCTGGTAGTCAGGATGGATGTGCCGGCAACAGAAGTACACGATGTGACCGCTTTCAGGTTTGAGGACGGACTGCTCCGGGAAGTCGTGGAGGCTGAGCCGCTTCAGGGGCAGGATGCTTACGGCGTGTCATTGGAAAAGATACCGGGCAGACTGTACCTGCTGGCCAATTCCTCGGCCTTGAAGGCTATGACAGCCCTGCTTCCCGAAGCAGTGCGCGAGGATGAATTCCTGGCTCTTACGGCGACAGTTGAGGAAATGACCGGGCGCGGTCTGCTGATGACAGGAGCGGTGCTCTTTAGTGAAGACAGCCTCCGGATGCTGCCGGTGAGTATGCGCCGGAGTGTGGCCCGGATAGATGTGGCTGCCTTGGAGGCCGGGGTGGAGGTGCTGTCCGTGGAGATAAACGGACTGTATGGGGAGGGGTATGTGATGCCTCAGCCGGATATCGCCGTGCCGGAGACAGCCGCGCAGATGAGGATTGTCCGGGACTACGCCGATGCTCCTTTGCGCGGCGGCAGTGATGTGGCGGCCTATATACCCGAGCAGTCCGGTCAGGGAGCGGTGGTGGAGGTGACGGCCAGGCTGGACGGCGGGCTGCACCGGCTGAGGGTGAGTCTGCCTCAGGTGCTGGAACGGAACAATACCTATACTGTCAGCGTGACCGGCAACGGGGCAGGGCTTTCTGCAACGGTGCTCTGCGAGGGCTGGGCTCAGGGACCGTCTTCGGCTTCGGGGCATGTTCCGGCAGCGGTGGTGGATACGGGCAATTCCATACTCGACGGCGGCGTGAGGGTCAATGACAGGGGAGACAGCGTCTTCGTGGCGTATACCGGAAGTATGTCTTTTCTGGCTCTGTCCGCCGCTACGGGTTCGGAGGTGTCTGTCGAGGGCATTACTACATACGGGGCAGTGGAGTATGCTGATGGAGGACTCCGTGTGACCGGAGACTTCCGTATGCCGGGCAGCGTGACTGAGAGGGTCTATGTCAATGTCCGTCAGGACGGCGTGCTGACAGGCCGTATAGTGGTTGTGTTCGAGGCCAGTCCTGTAAGACTCGGCGGGATGCTGGCCTTGGACGGTGACGGAATCTGTGATTTCGGCCGGTATGTGGACGGGGAGCTGGGCACGGTGACGGTGCCTGCCGGTAAGACGGTGAGCGTGGAGTTTGAGGGAGGAGAGGATGCCTGGATGAGAGCAGATCTCATGCGGGAAGGGGATGGTGTCCGTATATACCGGATACTGGGCGGATGGCGTCCCAATGATCCGACGGCGGACGGCCGTATGCAGGAGGGCCTGCTGGTTATTTCGGATGAGGAAGGCGGTGTGCGTGAGGCTTATCCTGTGAGACGGCTCAACTGGGGTCTGCCGGTGGCCAGGATCGGCGATACATGGTGGACGCTCTTCAATCTCCGGGGCAATGCCCGCAGCTTCGAGGACCAGATAACCTGCGCTGAGATGCCAGTGGCATCGGAGGCTCTTATGGACATGCTGCTTGCCCTGCCTGGCGACAGTCTGCTCGGGCTTATGGGGGACCAGTATCAGGCTGGCAATCCGGACGGACTCCGGCTCAGTCACGACGGAAGTCTCTACTATTACGAGGGTATGAAATCCTCGGGAGGGGATTTCGGTTTGCTGGATCCTGCGGCCATGGCCCCTGACGGCTATAGGATACCGTCCTATGAGGACTTTGCCTTCCTGGCCGCCAGCGACGACTACAACTTGGGTGGCACCGGCATCCGTACTTTCACCAACAGGGTCGGCAAGCAGATAACTGTCACCATCGCGGAAAGGCAGGCGGAATTTCTCGGACACGACTATGGAACAGTGGCCTTCTATGAGTTCAGCAGTGACGGAGGCACATGGGTGCTGTACGGTCCCGGACATCAGTGGAACACTGTGGCGGGCAATGTGGCCCGTATGAACATCCTGCTGGCCACTCACGGGGCGACGGGCCGCAGCTGGGGACTTGAAGGCTACGCCTCTTCGGACCGTCCCGGTCAGAACTGGCTGAAATATGTGGCCCACAACAATACCAAGACCCGCACGATAAGGTGTGTCAAGACACCTGTGGAATACATTTATTAAATCATAACCGTTTTTTATAAACTTTTAAAAATAAAAAAAGATGAAAAAGACTTTGACAACTGTGTTTGTGATGTCGCTTGTGCTGGCATCCGCATGTAACGTAGAGGAAAGACCTTCTCCGATGCCCGGAGGAGAGAGAACCGTAAGGGCGACCGTGTCCGGGTATGACGGCTCCGGCCTGCTTCTGGACGGGGAGAATACTGTCGGCGACCTTCAGGCCTGTATATTCGAGGGCGGGCGTATGACGGCCGTATATGAGAACATTCCCGTTTCGGGCAGCACTTACGAGATAAAGGTGACCGGGCATTCCGGCAATATGTATGTGCTGGCCAACACCGGCGGCCTGGTGGACCTTACGGCCCTGCAGTCGGCGGATATCACCGAAGAAGAGTGGCTGAGGCTGGGACTGGCGACCAACCGTGGCGGTCCGGTGCATTTCTTCAGCGGAAGCGTCGGCCTGGACGGCATGGGCTCTTCCCAGACAGAGATTCCGGTAAGTCTGCGCCGCGGAGTGGCCCGTTTTGACCTGCAGCTCAGGACGGCGAGTGATGCGTCCGTAACCGGCGTGACATTCCGCAATGTGGCCCAGTCCGCCTATATTTTCCCGGTGGAGGGAGGATATTCTCCTGCGGATGTGACCAGGGATGTGGCTCAAGTGATTTTCGACGAGCCTCTTACATCTGATACTCCTGCCGTAATGTATCTTTACGAACAGGACAATGACGGTATAGAAGTGGAGGTGGAGGCCATGCTGGACGGCAGACCGTACACTCTGACCAAGACCCTTTCGGGTGACGTGCTCCGCAACACGGTCTATACTCTTACAGTCCGTAAGGACAATATAGACATGACGCTGGATATAACCTTCGAGGACTGGAACTCCGGCGGCGACACCGAGTTGACGCCGGATAGAAGCAGGGCCATTGCCGTGGACATCTCCGGCAGTGGCCTGCCCTCCGGGGTTGAGGCTGTGGATGGAGGCAGGACGCTGGTTCTGCCTCATTTTGCATCGGACTTTGTCATAAAAGTGGACAGTGACGAGGAACTGGAACTGGTCTCGGCTGAAGGACTCTTGTTGGAGGTGGAACCCCTGCCGTATGCTGGAGTGGAGGATATGAACCGCTTCCGGATAAGCAAGGCCCTGTATGCTCCGGGTGTCAACGGCTCTGAAACCGCGCTTCAGTTCCGCCGTAAGGGATTGAAGCAGGTGTATCCCGATGACCGTATAGCTTTGAGACTTTCGCCCAATCCAGTCCTGCTGGAGGGGGAAATGGATTTCAGCGCAGGAGATTATACCTACGACTTCGGCCGTTATGCGGACAATGAGCTCGGAGTGCTGACTGTTCCGGACGGGAGCAGCATAGCTCTTGATTTTCCGTCCGGAGAGGACCCATGGGCAAAGTTGGAGAGTCTCGGGGACAACCGCTGGCGGGTGTTAGGCGGCTGGCGGCCCAATGATCCTACAGCGGACGGACGCCGCCAGTCCGCGGTAATCGTTATCTCTGACGGGGCTCTGACAGAGGAATATACATTCACCCGCCGCAATTACGGCCTGCCGGTCACATGGCTTCACGGAGTGTGGTGGTGCAAGTACAATGCTATGGGCGATTCCCACAGCTTTGAGGACCAGATACTCTCGTCGGAGGATCCGGCAGCGGCTGCAGGTCAGAGCGTGTTTGACTATCTGACATCATGCAGTGCCGAAGAGTACCGGGACCTGTGGCAGTGGGCTTATCAGGGCGGCAGCGGACAGGGTATGAGGGTGGTGGATCATGACGGAGTGCTGGTAATGGACGGCTTCAGCACGAGCGTGGCCGAGCACATCAACAAACTCCCTGCGGATGCCCTTTCTCCGGACGGTTACGAGCTGCCGTCGATGGAGGATTTCAACCGGGTGTTCGATGCTACGGACTATGTCTGGCTGATGTGGAACGGTACGCACCGTCTCCGGACACCTTGGGAGGGACACGATGTCATCCGCCGGGAGCAGAAACGCAAGGACAATGTGACTATGGGCACGCAGACCATATCCGGTCTGTATTATGTCGCCATGTCCTCGCCCGACTACCCGGAATACGAGCCGGTGGTATGGTACGGTCCTGGTGCCCAGTGGAACGATGCCGGTATCCAGCATTCCAATCATTACAACAACATCCTCTTCGGAGTGCATTCTCCGGCAGGGGAGGGGTGGTATATGGCCGGCAGCATGGATGTGTTCTATCTCAACAAGAACGGAGCCGGTACCAAGGACACCCGTATCCTGCGTTTCAAGAAGTCCGATGTGGAATACATATACTGAGCACGGTCCGGCCTGCCGCTCTGAGCCGAGTTATCGGTATTGCAGCCGCCTCAGACGCTGATAGGACAGGCTCCATATCAGGACAGGCAGCACATACGAGTACAGGATGGCCGGAATCGCTCCGCCGGTCTCGTCGATGTGAAGCACTCCGATGCCCAGGCCGTGCAGGAACAGCATTGCCAGTACTGTCAGGGCCACCTTGTGCTTCCTGAGCACCAGATTGCCTAAGACGAATACCGACTGATACAGGCAGATTTTCCCGAAGTCATACCAGAAGCCTCCGGGGCTTATTCCGCTTTCCGTGCTCCACACCATTCCTGAGAAACCTCTGCCTCCGCCGACCGCTGTCAGCAGACAGTCCAGAACATAGATTCCGATGTGGAATGTCAGCGGAATGACGATGACTGAGACCAGCATCATGGCCGTGAATTTTACCCAGACCCGGACGGGCAGCATCGCATAGCCTATTCCGTCGGATGGATTGTTGACATATCCGTACGCTGCTGCCGGGACGCAGAACGCGAAGAACTGTGCCGCGATGTACAGTACCGGTATCCTGTCTCCGGGCGTGACAGCCTGGCCGGTAAGCAGCATTATCACCCAGTAGGCTATATACAGTCCGGCCATCACCGCACCGGCAGGCCATACCTTTCCGGCTCCGTACCGCAGATCCAGCAGCGTTAGTCTTCCGAGCCTTTGCATATTCCCTGATTTACAGCACATAACTCACCTCCTCCCGGCTCCTGCCGGATATTTCCGTCAAGTATTGTACGAAGCTCCTGCCGCCTATCGTGCAGGCGTCGAACAGCACTTCCAAGTCCAGTTGTCCAACGCCCCGCGACTGTGCCTTGCCGGCGTTGCCCGAGGCTGTTCCGACCTCTTCATGAGCCGCGCTTTCCTGCCGGCCGCCGGCTCGTTCCGGACCGGGATATCCATTGACGCTGTATCCGCGCTTCATGATATTGACATAGCCGTCCGAGACCTTCTCGCTGAACAGAGCGTCCGTCATGATGCGGTCGGACTGCACGAATTCGATTTTGTTTTCAATCTCGCTAACGGAAGCGTTGAGCATCAGCCGTCCCTCATCTATTACCGCGACATGATCCACGATATCCTCTATGTCCCGCACCTGATGCGTGGACAGGATTACTGTCCTGTCCGGACCGGCATACTTGGATAGCATGCGTCTCAGACACAGTTTGGACGGAATGTCCAGCCCGTTGCCCGGCTCGTCCAGAAGCAGCACTTCCGCGTTGAGGGACAGGGCGAAGGCTATGAGTGCCTTTTTGCGCTGTCCGAATGAGAGCCTGCTCAATCTCCCGTGCGGGTCCACCTCGAATTCTTCCAGGTATTTCAGAAGAGCCTCTCCGTCATAGCCCGAATAGAACTTTCCGTACCATGCCGCATAATCGCTTACAGGTATGTCCGGGGCATTCATGCTCTCCGGAACGAAATACAGTCTGTCCAGAAACTCCGGCTTCCGTCTATAGGGCTCGCAGCCGTTGACCTCAATCTTTCCTCCGCCGCACTCCATCAGTCCGGCCATCAGGCGGAGCAGCGTCGTCTTGCCCGCTCCGTTCTTGCCCAGGAGACCGTATACAGTACCTTTCTCAAAGCGCGTACACAGACCGTCATACACGCGTCGTCCCCTGTAGCTGAATGTAAGTTCATCTATCCGTATCATAAAACCAAAGATTAAATGTTACAGTGCTGTCGGGCTGCCGCGGGACGTTACGGCGCCTTTTCTTCCTGCAAATATGAGTCATTATTTTCACATTGCAAAATCCCGGATGAAAGTTTTGATAAGATTGGAAAAATTCATTTGCTTCGGGCTTCTGCATATATTTGGCCTGACGGCCACATATACTGTTACGCCTCGGCAGTGCAAAATGAATAAATTCATTTGCATTGCTCTCGGCTTCTGCGTATATTCGGCTGCGCCGCATATACTGTTGCACTTCGGCAATGCAAATTGAACAAGTTCATTTGCATTGCTCTCAGTTTCTGCGTATATTTGCAGCCCGAATTGAAGGAGAGATGCCGGAGTGGTCGAACGGGGCAGTCTCGAAAACTGTTGAACTCCTTGTGGGTTCCGGGGGTTCGAATCCCCCTCTCTCCGCAAAAGGGAACGAAGAAGCCGCAGAGCTTGCTCTAGCGGCTTTTTTGTTCCCTTTTGCAATGCCCGCCGCAGGCGGCAGGGGA